>JAPKBY010000351.1 GCA_028823185.1 Planctomycetota bacterium | reverse complement strand
GAGAGCGCTGGCGCGGACGAGGGTCCCGCAAAGCTGTAATTCCTGCGGGGGCTTCCAATCTTTGGGGCCCCCGCGACCAGCTTCTGAGGCCGGTGCCTCGGGCTGATTTTTCTTTTCACCTGGACGATGAGCCATTGAGCCACGCCCTAAAGACCGAGCTAGAAACCAAAGAACGAGTGACAAAGCGATGACGATTTCAGCGAGCCAAGTAAGAGAGCTACGGGACCAAACCGGAGCTGGGATGATGGACTGCAAAGAGGCCTTGAAGGAGACAGAGGGTGACTTTGAGTCAGCCGTCGACTTCCTGCGCAAGAAGGGCATGAAGTCTGCTGAGAAGAAGGCTAGCCGCGCGACGAGCGAAGGGCGCGTCTTTGTGACCACAGACGATGGCGGCAAGGCAGCTAACCTCGTCAGCGTCAACTGTGAGACCGACTTCGTCGCGCGCACGCCTAACTTTGAGGCCTTGCTTGAGGCGCTCTGTGCCCATGTTGCACGTGAGAACCCCTCAGGTGTTGACGTGATGCTCGAGCAAGCGTGGGCGGATGGAGGCACGGTCTCAGAGGCTGTCAAGGGCACCGTCGGGAAGCTAGGTGAGAACATTTTGCTCGCCGGTGCGGGGCGCCTTGAGTGCCCGAGCGGCTGGGTCGGTTCTTATATCCACCACAACCAAAAGGTCGGAGTCATCGTCGCGCTCGAGACCTCAAAGAGTCAAGAAGAGGCCTCTGAGATCATCAAGCAGGTCTGCATGCACTGCGCCGTTCACAACCCCGCAGGCCTAAACCGCGATGAGATCGACAGCGAGACCATCGAGCGTGAGCGCGCGATCTACAAAGACGAGGTGAAGGACAAGCCTGAAAACATTCAGGAGAAGATCGTCAAGGGTAAGCTGGATAAGTACTTCGCGGGGATCTGCCTCAACGAGCAGCCCTGGGTTATGGACGACAAGTCTTCCACTAGCGCTGCGATCAAGGCGGTGCTCGGCGAGGATGCTCACATCGTGAGTTTCCTTCGCTTTCAGATCGCTTGAGCCTCGATTCAGAGCCTCCTGCGCTCTTGAGACCACAGGCCGCGTCGCTTGAGCTGAGCTCTGGCGACGCGGCCTTTCTCTTCATCTGCCTTTTCTTTGCCAGAGGAGCTAGCGTGAACCTGTCACCAGAGGTGGGCGCTCGCTATCCTTGGCAGCTATGGGCTCAAGAGATGAACTTCGCTACAAGCGCGTGCTCCTAAAGCTCTCCGGGGAAGCCCTCGGGGGGACAGAAGGGAGCGGCATCGACGTCAACACGGTGAGAGGCTTTGCCGCAAACATCGCCGAGGTCGCGCGCATGGGGGTCGAGGTCGCGATCGTCTGCGGTGGCGGCAACATCCTGCGCGGCGCGGAGTTTAGCGAGCTCGGCGCGGACAGGGCCAACTCAGACTACATGGGGATGCTGGCTACCGTGATCAATGCGCTCGCCTTGTGCGATGCGATCGAACAAGCAGGCGTCCCGGCGCGGGTGCACACGGCCCTTGAGATTCAATCCGTCGCAGAGCCGTTCGTCCGCAAGCGCGCGATCAACCAGCTAGAGAAGGGGCACGTCGTGCTCCTCGCCGCTGGAACGGGGAACCCCTACTTCAGCACTGACACGGCAGCAGCCCTGCGCGCGAACGAGCTCGGTTGTGAGATCCTCTTGAAGGCTACGAAGGTGGATGGAGTCTATGACTCTGACCCGAAGTTGAATTCAGACGCTAAGAGGTATTCCAGCCTCAGCTATATGGATGTCCTGAGCCAAGGCCTAAGGGTCATGGATGGGACCGCGATCACTCTGTGCATGGAGAACCAACTTCCGATCCTCGTTTTTGATCTCTTCGGAGAGGGGAACTTGAAGAAGGTCGTGTGCGGAGAAGAGATTGGCTCCTTGATTAGGGGCTCTGACTGACCCTCTAGGGCTATTGACCAAGAGAAACCGTAAGGAGAACGAACGATGAACTATGACCAGATTATGAAGGACGGAAGTGAGCGCATGGAGAAGGCGCTCAAGCACCTCAAGGACCAGATGCGAGCTGTGCGCACAGGCCTCGCCAGCCCAGCCTTAGTCGAGAATATCCGCGTGGACTATTACGGCAGTCCGACGCCGATCAGCCAGCTCGGCGCGATCTCGACCCCCGAGCCTCGCATGATCGCGATCAAGCCTTTCGACCCCTCGATCCTGGAGGAGATGTCCAAGGCCATCATGAAGTCAGACATCGGGATCAACCCCCAGAGCGATGGGAAGCTCCTCAGGCTAGCGCTACCGCCGCTCTCGGGAGATCAACGCAAGAAGATCGCCGCGAAGGTGAAGGATGTCTGCGAGGAGACACGTATCGCGATGCGGAACGCACGCCGTGACCTGAACAAGGCCGCTGATGCAGCCAAGAAGGACGGAGACCTCACTGAGGATGACAATCACGCTCTTCATGATGAGGTTCAGGAGCTCCTCAAGAAGTACGAAGGCATGGTCGGAGACATCCATGAGAAGAAGTCCGCAGAGGTCTTGTCTATCTGAGGTTGTCCTTCGAGAGGAAAAAACTTTGGTCTGACCCAAAGAGAGGTGTTTTCCTCGCAGCTCTGATTTCCTATTCTCCCCGACCTCATCCTCTTACTTGTTAGGAGTTGAGGCCGGAATTTCCGGTGAGACAGGAGTGGGCGCGTAGCTCAGTCGGTAGAGCAATTGGCTTTTAACCAATAGGTCCTAGGTTCGATCCCTAGCGCGCTCACCACTCCTTTCTCTGCGGGCAGGCTTCGAGCTCTCTTGAGCTCAGCCGCCCTCGAGCCCTCTCGAGCTCAGTAACTCTCTAGCTCTTTCGAGCTCAGTTGCCTTCGACCTCGCCTCGGCACATGGCCTCCACATCGTCGATCTCCTTGGGGATCTTAGACGTCAG
>JAPKBY010000350.1 GCA_028823185.1 Planctomycetota bacterium | reverse complement strand
GCCCCCAGCTTCAGGCCGCCGACGCGAATGTCACCTTCGTTGCTTCCCCTCGCCACTCGATCACCAGGCCAAATCGGGCAAGAGGAGACGCGCAGGGATCATCACGAGCACTAAGCCGTGCAAGCCCGCCACTACATCGTCCATGAGGATTCCGTCTCCTCCGGGGAGAGACTCCATCTTCCGAGCCAAAGGCGGCTTGAGTATGTCGAAGAAGCGGAAGACGAAGAATCCGACGACCAGCGTCGTAAGGCTTGGGCCACCGAACCAGAGCACGGTCAAGAGGTAACCGATCACCTCATCGATCACATAGATGCCCGGGTCCTTCATTCCTGCATATTCTTCTGACCAAGCACCGAGCGGACGCCCGATGGCGTAGAGGACCACACAGATGAGGAGTGCCCACACCGGGAACATGCTACCTGTCCCTGCGAGCGCCCAAGCGATCGCCACTCCTCCCAGCGTGCCGACCGTACCAGGGGCGAATGGGGAGCAGCCAAGAAAGCAGCAAGAGACGAAGGCTAAGCGCAGAGTGTTCAAGATTTAATCTCCTCAACGAGGGTGCGGGTCTTCAAGACGTACGAAGCGCCAGAGATAACTGTGATCGCGATCGTTCCCAAGATGAGAGCGTGCGCCATCCATGAAAGGTAGGGAAAGAATTCGTCCGGCCAAGGGAAGGCGTGCAGAAACAAAATTCCACCCACAGCGATGCTCTGTAGCACCATCTTCACCTTCCCGAGTCTGTCAGCGCCAAACTCTCGCCCTGTGCTCTCGACCCACCCTCGTATTCCAGTCACGAGGAACTCCCTCGCGAGGATCAGGACGACAGCCCAAGCGGGAACCCAGGGGCGTGACCAAGGCAAGACAGCCAAGTAAACCAAGACTCCAAGGATCAAGACCTTGTCGACAAAGGGGTCCGCGATGCGACCGAAGGTGGAGGTGAGGTTGTCTCTGCGAGCCAAGTAGCCGTCAAGGAAGTCGGTGGAAGCTACGACCACAAACAACCAGAAAGAGAACTGGATGAGACCCGCGTTCTGACGAGGGTCACCATCACCGATGACGGTCAGCAATCCGAACAGAACGAATGCTCCGACGAATCGAAGCGCAGTGATGCGGTTCGGCCAGTGCGCGAAGACGCTCAATGAGACTCCTCGACTATCTGGCACACGAGATTGCACTCCTCATCAAGGCCCACTGCCTCGACATCTACGATGTCACCTGCGCTGAGGCCTGGTGACTCAATGCGCACGCACAAGTCCACTTCTGGAGCGTCCCACTCTGCCCGAGCGACAGCGCTCCCGGTCCGCTCTGAACCTTCATCGACGATCACCTCAAAGCGCTCACCGACTCGATCCATCTGGACATCTTCAAGCACCGCGTCGCGGGCCTCAAGCACTGCTGAGTGCCGCTCCTCGGCGACCTCAACCGGAACTTGACCGTCGAGCTCGAAAGCGGGGGTGCCTTCTTCGGGGGAGAATGTGAACGCACCCACTCTTGAGAGGCGGTGATCTTGAACGAGCTTGATCACCTCTTCCACGTCCTCATCCGTCTCACCTGGAAAGCCCATCAGGAGAGTCGTTCGAATCGTGATGTCAGGGACCTCTTCTTGAAGCCTCGCGAGGGTCTTCTTGACGACCTCGCCGCTCCCAGCTCGGCGCATCCCCCGCAACATCGACGTCGCCGCATGCTGAACGGGTATGTCCAAATAGGTCGCGACCTTCGGATGCTCGCGGAGCAGCGTTGCGAGCTCCCATGGAAAACGATTGGGGTAGGCGTACATGACACGTACCCGGTGCACTCCATCCGTCTCAGCCAAGGCCTCAACCAGCTGCGGGAGCTCTAAGCCCATATCACGACCCCACGCCGTCGAGTCCTCAGCGACCAGCACGAGCTCTCTGACGCCGGCCGACACTAGCTCTTCCGCCTCTGATACGAGATCGATGAGTCGTTTAGAACGGTGTGGCCCTCGGATGGAGGGGATCGTGCAAAAGGAGCAGTCGTGATCACATCCATGACTGATGCGAAGATATGCATAGGAGCGCGGCGTCGCGAGCAGTCGCGCCGCTTCTCGGTCAGGAGCGCGCAAGCCGCCTGCTTCAAGATAGCCCGGGGCAGAGCGGCCTTGAGCGAGCTCAGCGATCGACTTAGCTAAGCCCCTGTAGTCAGAGATCTCAGCGAAGAGATCTACGCTAGGGAAAGTCTCCAACAAGTTGCGCTTATATCTCTGAACCAAACAGCCAGCGACTACGACACGCTCGATCTCACCCTTCGCCTTTCTCTCCAACTGCTCGGTGATCGCGGCTTCCGATTCAGCCTTAGCGGGCCCAATGAATGAGCAAGTGTTGATGACGACAGTCCCTGCCCCCTCTAGCCCTCCGGAGACCATCAAGCCTTCCTCGGTGAGCCGACCGAGTATCAACTCAGAGTCGATAAGGTTGCGGGCGCAGCCGAGGTGAACGAGGGATACTACGCTGGGATCGCTCACTGGATAATTTGGGTCATCGGTATTGTCCTATCAGGTCGTCTCGCTGACGTGCTCAAGCCACTCGTCGCGGGTGAGGAGAATATCGCGCCGGTTCCCCCCGAGATAGGGCCCAATCAAGCCCATCTCTTGGAGTCGGTCCAAGATCACACAGCACTCCTCAAAGTCCATGTTGAATTGACGCTGCAACAAGGACACAGCGACGCGCTCACGTTCCAAAAAGAGGTCTGCAGCCTTCATTAAGATCGTTTGATCGGCCTCAGCAGGCTCAGCTGGCTCTTCCACCTCGAGCTCATCCTCCAGAGGAGCAGCTTGAGGCTCAAGAACGACCTCCGGAACCTCTGCTGTAATCTCCATCGAGAACAGGTCCCCCTGTCCTTCAGCGGACTCTTGGGTGCTCTCTTCCTCGAGCTCGGCCGCCTCCTCTAGCTCCTCCTCTTCCCACTCAGAGTCT
>JAPKBY010000349.1 GCA_028823185.1 Planctomycetota bacterium | reverse complement strand
GGATGCCGATGTTCATGTCTTCGGCTGTGATGTATTTGCCATCGAGCGCCTCAAGGAAGCGCCCCATTGCCCTGAAGAGCTCTGGGCTCTTGTCCTTGTTCGGATCACCGATGATGACGGCCTTTCCACCACCTAGCCCCGTCTCTGCAACGGCCGACTTATAGGTCATGCCCTTAGACAAGCGGAGCACATCAGTGATCGCCTCATCCTCTGATGTATATGGCCACATCCTCATGCCACCGAGCGCGGGGCCCAGGGTCGTGTCATGAACCGCGATGAGTGCGTGGAGCCCGGACTCTTCGTCACGGCAGCGGGCTACGCGCTCGTAACCTTTGACTTGGATATCGGTGATGTCCATGGGTGGTTTCTGCTGATCAGCGGACTAGTTGGACTGCTTGCTAGGCTTCGAATCGACCGAGGTCTCCTCGAATAGAGCGAGCATGATACAGGCTCGTGCCCCGTTCGGTAGCTCCAGGGCTCATCGAGCCAATGATCGGGGCCTAATTGGCGCTACGAGGGCTCTTCCGGTGAGACCTTTTTAGTGGTCTTCTTCTTGGTCGCCTTTTTCTTAGCCGTCTTCTTCTTGGCGGTCTTCTTCTTCGCGGCCTTCTTCTTAGCCTTCTTCTTCCGCTTAACCGGTCCCTTAGCCTCTCGGATACGGATGAGCTCGACCGCTCGATCTAAGCCGACCGCCTCTACGTCGTCGCCCTTAGGCACCGAGGCATTTGTCGTCCCGTCTGTCACATAAGGCCCGAAGCGTCCATCGCGCAGAGTGATCTCAGCGCCTGTTGAGGGGTCCTCACCAAACTCCTTGATGATCTTCGGCGTGCTGCGGCCCCGTCTCGCGGGCTCGGCGAGCTTCAGGAGCGCCTTCTCGACGTCATAAGTCCAGATCTCCTCAGGCTCAGCGAGGCTGCGCGTGTCCTTGCCGCGCTTGATGTAGGGACCGTAGCGGCCATAGTCCGCCAAGATCTCTTCACCCTCTGCGTCCTTCCCGATGGTCAGAGGCAGACGCAACATCTTGAGGGCGTCCTCGAGCGTCGCCGTCTCGAGATCCATCCCGGGCAGGAGCGACTTCATCTTGGGCTCTTCGTCATTCTCACCAAGCTGGAAGTAAGCGCCAAAGCGTCCCGTCTTCGCGTAGACGCAATTGCCTGTCTCCTCATCAACGCCTAGGTCGGACGGACCTGAGCCCTTGCGGATCAGCTCCTTCGCCCGCTCCAAGGTCAACTCATCGGGAGCGGTCCCCTCAGGGATCGTCACTCGCACGCGCTCCTCTTTGTCCTCTTGTTCACCCACCTCGAGGTAAGGGCCATAGCGCCCCACTCGAATGTTGATCATCTGCCCGTCCTCGTCCTTACCGACGGGGAGCGTATTGACAGCCCTCGCGTCGATTTCCGCTCCGAGTAGGCCCGTCAATCCTCCGCCTGTGGGCTCCGTCGCTTTATCGTCACCGAAGTAGAAGTTCCGAAGGTAATCCAGAGACTTCCGCTCACCGCGCGAGATCTTGTCGAGATCGTTCTCCATCTCCGCCGTGAACTCATAGTTCACGAGGCGATTGAAGTGCTCTTCCATCAGGTTCGTAACGCTGAACGCGATGAAGGTCGGAATGAGCGCCGTGCCGTTCTTTTCTACATATCCACGGAACTGAATCGTGTCGATGATCGAGGCATAGGTAGAGGGTCGCCCGATACCGCGCGCCTCTAGCTCTTTCACTAGAGAGGCCTCGGTATAGCGCGCCGGCGGCTGAGTCGTGTGGCCCTTGGGCTCCACCTTCGTCATGTCGACATCCTCTCCTTGGTTGAGCGAAGGAAGCAGCGTCTCTTGGTCCGCTAGCTCAGCGTCCGGATTGTCTGCACCCTCTACATAAGCGCGGAGATAACCGGGGAACTCGATCGTCTTTCCGCTCGCTTTAAAGACGCAGACGCCTTCTTTGGATGAATCTACGGCGTTCACGATCGCGACGCTCGTACGGAAGCCTCTGGCGTTCTCCATCTGGCACGCCATCGTCCGCTTCCAGATCAGCTCATAGACCTTGCGCTCGCGATCTCCGAGGCTCTTAGGAAGGTCTTCCGGTTTCGTGAAGTCCGAGGAGGGTCGGATCGCCTCGTGGGCCTCTTGAGCGTTCGCCACCTTCGTCTGATATTGACGTGGTGTGTCAGGCAGGTACTCGGCGCCATAGAGACTCTCGATCTCTTCACGTGAGCGTTGGATCGCCTCAGCAGAGAGAGTCGTCGAGTCGGTCCTCATGTAAGTGATGAGGCCGTTTTGATAGAGCGCCTGTGCTGCTCCCATCGTCGCTCTCGCTGAGAGACGCAGCTTGCGGTTCGACTCCTGCTGGAGCGTAGAGGTAGTGAAAGGAGGCGAGGGTTTGGCCGTGAATGGCTTCTTCTCTACTGACTGCACGGAGAAGCTCGCGTCAGCCAAGCTCTTCGCGAGCCCTTCGGCTAAGGCCTCGTCGATGTGGACGACCTCTTTATTTGTCAGGACGCCTGTGTCAGCGTCGAAGTCTTTTCCGCGAGCGACGCGCTTGCCGTCGACGCTCGAGAGGACTGCATCAAACTGCGGTCCTTCTGCTCCTTTAAACGAGCCCGTGAGGTCCCAGAATCCAGAGCGCACGAACTTCATGCGCTCCTTCTCGCGATCAACGATGAGCCTCGTCGTCACAGACTGCACCCGACCAGCAGAGAGCTTCGGGCCGACGTTTCGCCAGAGCACAGGCGAGACGCTATAGCCATAGAGTCGGTCGAGGATGCGTCTCGTCTCTTGTGCGCTGACGAGGCTCTCATCGAGCTCCCTGGGAGTCTCAAGTGCGTCTTTAATCGCAGACTTGGTGATCTCGTGAAAGACCAAGCGCTTCGTGGGGACCTTGGGCTTCAAGAGCTCTAGGAGGTGCCAGCTGATCGCCTCTCCCTCGCGGTCTTCATCGGTCGC
>JAPKBY010000011.1 GCA_028823185.1 Planctomycetota bacterium | reverse complement strand
CGCTGCGCGGGAGCAACGAGATGAATCCATGCTCACCTTGCACCTCATCAGAGTGAAGTTTCTGAGGACTACTCCAAAGCTTGCCCTCATCTACAGAGACCGTGCAGATCGAGTCATAAGCGTAGGTGCCCTCACCATTCATCGAGAGCCAGGCTGCGAGCCAAGAGCGAGTAGGGTCTGCTGAGAAGACGGGGCGATCCGCCCAATTAATAAAGAGCTCACCGCTCTTTGCGCTCTTATAGACCACGCGCTCAGGCTCTGATTCGGAGGAGAGATCTGCAGCGACGAGCAGCCAGCCGGGCTCAGCCGACGCCTCAACCCACGAGAGCCACGTGCTGTCTTGACTAAACCGAGGCGCTAATCCTCCTGCGTTCATAGGCAGCTCTAGCTCTACCGTCTCCCACGCACCATCTTGGGCACCGAGGACGAACGGGAGCAGCAAGGCGCATAGAGAGCGCATCACGACCTCCCACCCTTCGCCTCAGCGTCCATGTCTGCGAAGGCTCTGTGCAGGGTCGAGTAAACATCACGTCGAGAGAGCATCCCTGCGAGGTGCCCATCCTCAACGACTGCGACCGAATGAACGCTCTCTGCGTCCATTCTCACCAGCGCTTCTGAGAGAGGGAGCTCGGGCGTGAAGGTGACGAGGAGGGGTTGCATTAGATCTTCTGCGATGACGAGATTTCGCAAGCTGGGGTCGTAGAGGATGTCTTGAATATCACTGAAGGCGATCACGCCGACAGGCTTGTGCTCAGAGTTAACGACAGTGAGCGTATCGTGACCGCTCTCCCCAAAGAGCTTCAAAACCGCCTCAAAGCCGAGATTGGAATTCGCGACATCCGGAGCGCGATGCATCGCGTGCCGAACGCACAGACCTCCGTCAGCCTCTATTCGTCCGACGGCGTCAGCGCCGAGGTTCCTCATCAACTCATCCCGAACCTCTCGCAAGCCTCCAGCACCGGGGCGCTGCAAGACGAGATTGGCGAGCTTCACCTCGCCTGCCTCGATGACAGTGCGTCGAGTGAGCCAAGGGCCAACGAGCTCAAAGAAGACGACCGAGGCCAAGACGACACCGCGCAGATCACGAGTGATCGGTTCAGCGACGGCGGATCCCTCGAGCGCGTTCAGAATTCCAAGAGCGACACCGGCCTGACACATAAGGCCCAACCCCAAATAGCTCGGGAGCTCTTTGCCAAAGCCGCCAAGCTTGATCCCGATGAAGGAGCCCAAGAGCTTGCCCGTGACGCGCGCGCCAATGAATGCCAAGCCGAGCGCTCCGAGCTGACCGAGGCGCTCAACCTGCAAGCCGCTCCCCGCTGCCACGAAGAACAAGGCATAGAGCGGATACACCGCGCGCTCCAGATCGAGCGTGAACTCCTCTGCGTGCGGAGAAGAGTTCACCACAGCCACCCCCGCACCAAAGCATGCGAGCATAGCGAGGCCGACCGGATCTCCAGGCAAGATCCCTACGAGTCCGACGCAGGCGATCACCCCGATGACTCCCAAGAGTGTGCGATACCTAACCCTCCCAGCGCTCTCCAAGACGATCGAGATGACGAGCCCGACAGCCACTCCGATCCCTAACGCGGCCAGTGCGACGAGGGTCGCCGTCTTTGGATCTCCGACACCAAACGCGAGGGCGAGAGGGATCGGAAAGACGAGCAGGGTGATCAGATTATTCAACCCGACGAGCAACAAGATCGCTCGACTGGCGCGGCCATCTGCCTCCACTTCACGAAGCGTAAGGAGCGTCGCGCTCGGCGCGCTAGAGATAGCGAGCACTGGGGCGACGGAGGCCACGACCAAGTTCCCTGTCACGAACCAGACCGCTAAAAAGACGAGCGACCCGGTCAACAACACCTCTCCCAATGAGAGCGCCACGACCCGCGGTCCGATTCGCCGAAGGTCTTGAAAGCGGAACTCCGTACCTACGCGATAGAGAATGAACCCAATCGCGATGTGCTCGAGGACACCTAAGGCGTCGTGATCTTCAACTCCTAAGGTGAAGACCTCTGTCCACGCTGGCATCCACTCCAAGGCAGCGAGCCCGTGCGGACCCAGCACGATCCCCATGAGCAGGTAGACCGTGACTTGGGGGACACCAAGTTTTCCTGCACCATGACCCGATAGGTGCCCCAGGAGGAGCGCCAGGGCTAAGGGCGGAAACAGAAGGATCCAATTAGGGTCCATAGAAAGATGACCCTAGCAACTCAAACTAGCAGGCTCCACGCTCCATCTCGGAGTGAGAGCGATCAGCTTAGCTGCGCTTCTTGTTCTTGGAGTTGCCCTGTGCCTTGAGCTTGGCAACGGCAGCGCCGGAGCCCATGCCCATTTTGCGCACACGGAGTCGCCCGCGGGTCGGACCACCGGCTTTGAACTGGGATTTAGCCATCGGAAGAGAGAGGAGAGTTGTTTGAGGAGTGAGGGTCTGAAATAGACCCGCGCGGGCCTGATGACCCTGATCGAGCGAACCAGATTAGCCGCGAGCCGCCCCGCGCACAAGCGCAGAAGCTTCAACCCTCCTCAATCACCTCTCCTGAGGACTCACCAATGACGATCTCAATAGCCGCCCCATTAATGTCATCCGGGAGGGCTGAGATGATCTTCTGGAGGAACCACTCTATGAGCTTCTTAGCTCGCAGTTCTGCCTGGCCCACAGGCGCTCCATCGGCGTAATGCGGAACTTTATCGGCGTTATCACCGCTCAGGAGCCTGTGATCTAAGAGCTTGGGCGTGGGCAAATGGATCCTCAGTCTCGTCCCATCACGCTCGAAACGCGCAGGTCGTGGCCCCTCCATGGAGACGCCCCAGACCTCAGTCCCACCTGGACCATCAGCCGTATGAGTAACCAGCCAAGGGGCGCCGGGGCCAAAGCTGAGCTGGGTCAGGCGATGCTGAATCATCGGCTCTCCGAACTCAAGCCAGGCTGTTAGCTGCTCATTCGAATACTCCACGGAGTCCGAGGGCAAAACTTTTAGCCGCTTGATCACTCCAGGTGCCTCTTCTTCCACCTTCGTCGCCTGAGAGAGATAGGCAATATTCCCAGAGCCGAGGCCCGCTAATACCACCGCGGAGAGGACAAGGAGGCCAGGAGGCCTTCTAAGGACACGTAAGAAAGGTCTATGGAGGAACATAGATCGAATTGTAGCGTCAAGAGATCCATCTCTCTCACCCTTCGCTGCCAGAGCGAGAATTTCACCTCGAATCCTGCTCGGCAGCGAGGATCTGGGTGGCTCGGAACCGATAAAAGAAGTGGCCCACGTGCGCCCCCTCCAGTCCGTACCCTCTGGAGACGCCTCCGAGAAGAAAGCATGAGCGATTCGAACAACACCAGCCCCATCTCTGCCCCCACTTGGATGTGGCTCGGGCCTGGCGGTCTAGCAGCAGGAATTGCCATCCTGGTGCGACTGATCGGGCTCCCCCTCTGTCGGGTCCATCACCTCAACGCGGCACCGGACTTCGCTCAACTCGTCGCCCTAGAGCGCTTCCCAGAGCTCGTCATTCACGGCCTCGTCCTCTGCTCTGCCTCCGCTGTCGTGCTGCGCTCTAAAGGAGCGACCTCTTCACGCTTCGCAGCTCGTGGCTTCGCCGCTCTTGTCTTTGCCTCCGCTCTCACGGGATGGCCCCTAGCAGCCCCCGCAGACCTTCCCTCCATCTCTGCACCCTTTGGCTTCGCAAACCTCTTCTTGCTCCTCGCCGCTTCCCTCTCTCTGGTCGTCCTAACGGAATGGCTGCCCTCTTCTCTCGAGCGGCGCAGCTCTGGGCTCGTGCTCTTATTGCTAGGCGCGATTGGACCGGCCGCTTGGCTCGGGCACACATTCTCTAATCCCCCGGCAATAGAGGAGCACGTCGTCGCGGCAGACCTCCTCTCTGAGCCAGATCGCTGGACGCTGGTCTCGACGAACCAGGAGCACAAACCCAGCACCGGCGTCCTCACTCCTTGGGTCGCTTATGAGGTGGATGGCGGAGACAAGCCGGCGCTCATTATGCCAGCGCCATGCGAAGCCAACTTTAAGGTCTTGCCCTCTGACGGACCTGTTCGGCTGCGCCTTGCCGCAGGCGTTGATCAATCTGTCGACAGGGCTCTACCGGAGAGCACACCTCAAGCGACCTTCGGCTTCGAAGTCCTCATCGATGGCGAGCCAGCGTATGAGACCGCGATCGAGATCACGCGTAACTCTGGTGCGGGAGCGAAGCGCGCCTGGCGTCATCCAGAAATTGACCTTGAACTCATCCCTGGTCAGACCGTGACCCTGAGGACGCGCGTGCTCGCAGGCGCAGGCGTTGAAGACGCCGGCTGCAAGATAGGCTTCGGCGCCCTCGTCCTAGAGCGCGCCGTCTCGAGAGCACGCAGGCTCGCAACGACTGAACGCCCGAGCATGATCGTCTTCGTGATGGACACTCAGCGATTCGATCGCATGTCCAGCTATGGAAACCGTGAGTTAACGACACCTCATACCGACGCACTCGCCTCACGCGGCACACTCTTCGAGGCTGCCTACTCAACCTCTAGCTGGACTTGGCCTGCCACTGCATCGATCCTCACTGGCCTCGTACCAGAAGAGCACGGCGTGCTCTCGAATGAGTCCTGCACCCTCGCCCTCTCTAACGAGAGCCTCCCCGAAGCGCTCGCAGGAGGAGGCTACGCCACCGGCGCGTTCTCCTGTAACCCTCTCATCGCCCCGGAACGCTACTTCGACCAAGGCTTCGAGGACTTCGACTCAGCCCCAGAGATCCGCCACACCGGCGCTGTCATCGACTCCATCGAAGACTGGATCACTGCCCGCGCTGGAGCTCGCTTCTTCCTCTACCTCCACCTTGCAGACCCCCACACTCCCCACGAGCCCCTCCCTGCGGAGCTCGCTCGATTGGATCATGTGCGCCCGTCAGATTATGTCTCCATTGAACAAGATGGTCGAAGCTACGACCGCATGGACCTCTATGCGCGGAACCTCCTGCGCCCTGGAGCGCTGCTCAGCAAAGAGGTTCCAGAGCACCACGCTGATTGGATTCATCAAGTCTACGACGCGAGCGTCGCTACTGGAGATCACTACCTAGGGCGGGTCATGGCACGCCTCGAAGAGCTCGGCTTATCTGAGACTACCGTCGTCGCCGTCACTGCAGATCACGGTGAGGAGCTCTTTGATCACGAACGGCTCGCGCACGGACACACTCTCCACGCAGAGCTCGTGAGGGTCCCGTTGCTGCTCGCTGGGCCCGGACTCCCTACGGGAGTACGGATAAAAGAGCCGATCTCAAACAGACACCTCGCGCCCACTCTCGCTCGCATCGGTGGCGTGGAGCTCCCCTCAGTGACAGATCCCCTGTTCCTCTTCAATGAGGACTTCCCCGAGCGAGTGATCACCTACCAAACAGGCAAAGGGGTTTGGGGTGACGAGCGCGGCCAAGCCTTGTATGGAATACGAGAAGGCGACTGGGTCTTACATTACAACGCCGACGCGAAGACGCGGCCTGCCGCCCTCTACAACGTAAAGACAGATCCGCGAGAGCAGAATGATCTAGCTCAATCAGAGGCCAATGCAGAGATCAAAGCGCGCCTCCTCGACAAGCTCCGCGACAACATCACACGCGCGCGCGCGCGCCGCAGCGGGGTCGCTATCGGTGTAGGCTCTGCTGGCGTAGCAGAGCTTGAAGGGATCGGATACATCGACGTCTTCGACGACGACGAGAGTGATCAGTGAAACGTTCTGACTGGCTACGAGCCGCTTGCATCTGGGGATGGACAAGCTCTGCGCTCATGGTCGCGCGATTGACCGTCCTGGTCGTCCTAGAGGTCAAGCTCCGGAATCGCTCGCCAGACGTGGTCTTGTGGGATATCAGTCATCAAGCCGGCGAGGTCGCGCTCCACTCTGCCGCAGCAGGCCTGCTCATGGTCTTCCTCGCGTGCAAGGGCCGCGACTCTCAGAGCGGCTCACTGATAGCCCACCTCTGCGCGATCATCGCCAGCCTCTCTACGCTCTCTGGTTGGCCCTTAGGAGAAGTTCATCAGGTTCCAGGAGCAGACTCGACAAGGAACAGAGTGGGCTGGCTGCTATTCCTACTTGCGAGCTTCGGGCTCACTCATCTTCAGCGCAAGCTCTCCAAGTCAGGCTGGTCACCAAAGCACGGCTACGTTCACGCCGCTGCCGCCCTCTGCTCCGTGCTCGCTCTGCCTGCCGCCTTCTATTGGACTCACGGCACCGTCTCTGTAAACAGAGACCTCGTCAACACGGTCAGGGAGTTCGCCTTTGAGGAAGACACCTGGAAGACGACACGAATCAACCCATACCAGCGTCCATGCCTAAAGAACCTCACGCCATCTTTTGATTACAGGGTCGATGGTGGAGATCGGCCTACGATCTTCATGCCGCCGCCATCAGAGCTGACGATCACGATCAATGAAGAGGACGCCGGGTCTCACTTTCAATCAGCGATTGGTATTGGAAGAGATTCCATCACCGGCTCTGTGAAAGGCAGTCCAGTCTGGAAGAAGAATCAACAAGTGATCGAGATCCGCTTTGAGGTAGAGCTAGACGGCGTGTCGATGCACGACTCAACGATCAGCTTTGACCGCAGCAAAGGGGCCGACCTCCAGGAGCGCGCTTGGGCTTACATCGGAAGGAACGGAGAGATCCCCGTGTCGCCCGGGCAGCAACTCACCCTCCGAACCTCATGGGCTAACAACAAGTACAGAACAGATGTGAACACACCAGTCGCAGCCTGTGGTTTTGGAAGCCCGGAGCTCGTCCGCCGGAGTTCGAGCCCCCGAGAGAGCTCAAGCCCTGAGACGCCGAACATCGTCTTGATCGTAATGGACACGCTCCGTGCCGACAGGATGTCTTGCTACGGCTATGAGACCCAAACGACACCTAAGCTCGACGCCCTCGCTGAGCGGGGCCTCTTATATGAACAAGCCCGCTCTACCTCGAGCTGGACGTGGCCCTCAACAGCATCGATCCTCACCGGTCTCCCGCCCGAGACACACGGCGTGGTGAGTGACGGACAATGCTATCTCGACTCGTCGCTGCTCTCACTCCCAGAGGCACTTGAAGAGCGCGGCTACACAACGGTCGGCTTCACCTGCAACCCGCTCATCGCCCCAAACAAAAACTTCCACCAAGGCTTTGAGGAGTTCGACTCTTATCCGACCTTCAGAAAGACAGACACCACGATCGGTACGATCGAGAACTTCCTGGATCGCTACGCTGGGACGAGATTCTTCCTCTATCTACACCTGGTCGACACACACGATCGATACGAACTGACGGACTCTGCGCGCAGCCAGGTCGGGCTCCCAGCCTCTCCTCCAAAGGGCATGCCCCCCTCCGGGTTCAAATTCATTCGTCCACCACTCCTTCAAGGAAAAGGGCACGACAGAAACGGTGACCCCATCACCTCCGAGCTCTTCCCTGAAGAATTCCAAGGCTGGCTGCACCACACCTATGACGCCGCCGTCGCCACCGCGGATGAATATGTCGGCAGAGTTTTAGACAAGCTCTCTGCCCTCGGACTAGATGACGAGACCATCATCGTCTTCACGAGTGACCACGGAGAAGAGCTCTTTGAGCACGGACTCCTCTCTCACGGGCACTCACTTCACGAAGAGCTCGTGCGCGTCCCGCTCATATTAGCTGGCCCCGGCATCCCCTCTGGAGCCCGCACAGACAAGCTCATCTCTAATCGTCACATAGCTCCCACCCTCGCTAAATTTGGAGGTGTGGAGCTCCCCGCCGTCCCTCTCCCACAAGACCTCAGCCAGCCGCAGACCGGGGCACCCGAATCAGTGATCTCATCGACACATCAAGGCTGGTGGAACGGAATGCACCGCCTCGAGATCTACAGCATCACGACCGAAGAATGGGTACTGCACTGGGCGCCCACTGGTGCCGGCTGGATGGAAGAACCCGAGCCAAGCTCTGATGGGATGTGGCGACTCTACAATCGATCCAGCGACCCCCATGAGAAGGTTGACCTCGCACAGGCTCGCCCCGAGATCGCAGCTCGACTGCTCAAGGAGCTCAAAGAGCGCCTAGAGACAGCACGCTCCCAAGCAACGGGCCTCAGCTTTGGCGTCGGAGATGCTGGGATCGACCTCCTGAGAGGGATCGGCTATATCGACTCGGAGCCTGACGAGGCGCCGGAGACAGAGGATGACGACCGATGAAGAGCACGCTAAAGATCTGTGTGCCCCTCTGTCTCTTCATCGCAGCATGTGGCTACACGCCGACGTCAAAGAGAATCGTTCGCGTCGTCCACACTGACCTCCTCGACAGCGACGAGCGCTACGAGGTGACTCGGACATCGCCTGGAGCCGAGGTCCGCAGGATGATCCTCACTCCCTCACTCAGCGTCTTCGTTGACGGCGGCGACCTCCCCTCCCTCGTCATGCCCCCATCAACAGAGGTCCAGATGAGAGTCCCCTCAGCTGGAGGCCCCTTCGTCTTACGCGGCGCAGCAGGTATCGATCTAAAGAGCGGCAAGCCCCTCACAAAAGATTCAGAGCCCATCTCAATTCTCTTTGAGCTGGAGATCGACGGCGAGCGACGCTTCGAGAGTCAGCAGCGACTCAAGCCCCGCGCAGGCATCAAGGGCGCGAGCGATGACCCCCTGAGCTGGGTGCGCTTGGGTGGCAGTGATGGAGTCGAGCTCAGCGGAGGAGAGACCATCACTCTCCGCACAGATCTCCTCACGAGCTCCTCGATCCCCCCGAGAGAGATCCTCTGTGGCTTCGGCGGGCTGGTCCTAGAGGTCGTCACAGAGCGAGAACATTTGAGCGCGACACCAGAGACCCCGAACATCGTCTTCGTCGTGATGGACACGCTCCGCGCGGACCGCACAAACTTAGATGGCTATGAGCTCGACACAACCCCAAACCTAGCGCGGATCTCTGAGGAAGCGATCGTCTACGAGAACGCCATCTCAACTTCGAGCTGGACTTGGCCGGCGACAGCCTCCTTCTTGACCGGCCTCCCGCCAGAGGCGCATGGGGTCCTCCTCCATCGCTCCTCATGGCTCGCACATTCTCTTGAGACCCTCGCCGAGGCTCTCCAAGAACGCGGCTACACGACGGGTGGCTTCAGCGCGAACCCGCTCGTCTCTGCAGACAAAAACTTCGCACAAGGCTTTGAGGAATACCAAGCTCCGACGACTGCGTTTGTCTCTGGGGACGAGGTCTTGCCTGGGTGCTTCGAGTGGATTGAAAGAAACAAAGAGCACCGCTTCTTCCTCTACCTCCACCTCGCAGACCCGCACGTACCACACGAGCCGCATCCTGACGAGCTCGCTCGCCTAGGCTTTGAGGCGCCCGCCGACTTTCCTCCTCGCGGCTTCGAAATAGCTCACACCGCCCTACGCCAACAGCTCCTCTTGAAGCCCTTCGGAGTGACCCGCCCCGAGAAGGTGCTCTCAAAGGAGCATCTCGAGTGGCTAGACAAGGAGTACGACGCCTGCGTCGCGACTGGGGACCGCAATCTCGGTCTCCTCCTCGACCTCCTAAAAGAGGAGGGCCTCATGGAGAAGACAGTCATCGCCTTCGTCGGAGATCACGGTGAAGAGCTCCTCGACCACGGCGGCCTCGATCACGCGAGGACCTTACATCCAGAGCTGATCCGCGTACCGATGCTGCTCATGGGGCCCGGTATCACTCCCATGAAGATCTCTTCTCAGACCTCCACACGACACTTGGGCTCCACCTTGGCCAAAATCGGAGGCGCTGAGCTGAGCGCTGCCAAGGACGCCATCGACCTCTCACAGCGAGATCACGAGAGAGCATCTGCTGTCTTCTTCAGAACGGACAAGGGCGGCTGGGGTAGTCACCCCAAGACCACGATCCTCGGAGTCAGGAGTGAGGGGCTCTCCCTCCACTGGGCACCACAAACCGAAGAAGACCAAAACGTCCGCCTCTATGACCACATCAAGGACCCCCAAGAGATGAAGGACATCGCTGCGCTGCGGCCCCTTGAGGTAGAGCGCATGAAGGCGCTCATCCTCACTCATCAAGGACGCTGGGCTGCCGACCTACCGAACGCCCTCGAAGGCGGAGCGCGCGCAGCGGAGATGTTGCGCGCTGTAGGCTACGCAGGAGATGAGGAGTGAGCGACAAGCGACGCATCTTCATCGGAGACATCCAAGGTTGTCGCGAAGAGCTCGAGCAGCTCCTTGAGGCGGTCTCTTTTGATCCGGCTGCTGACGAGCTTCACCCTGCGGGTGACCTCGTCAACCGAGGACCAGACTCGCTCGGGACCTTGCGACTCCTCAAGAGCCTCGACGCAGGCGGCGTCCTCGGAAACCACGACCTGCACCTCTTGGCCGCAAACGCAGGTAAGAGGGAGCCCGCAAAGCGCGACACCTTCACAGATGTCTTGAACGCAGACGATCGCGACGAGCTCCTCACGTGGCTAGCAGCCCGTCCCTTCGCACGCGGCTGGCGAGACATCTTATGTGTACACGCAGGCATTCACCCCAGCTGGCCAGACCCCACCGAGCGTCACCTGAGCGACCTAGACCCGCTAGAGCCTGACGAGCGAGCGGAGTTCGTAACTCATGTGCGCTACTGCATGAAAGATGGGCGTCGCCCTGAGAGCAACACGCCGACGCCGGAGCCGCCCTTCCAGCCTTGGTATGTCTTCACACCTCTTCGCGAGAGAGAAGAGCGCATCATCGTCTTCGGACATTGGTCTGCTCGTGGACTGATAGAGAGACCCAAGCTACGCGGCCTGGACACGGGCTGTGTCTGGGGCGGCGCGCTCACTGCGTGGATAGCAGAGGAAGACCGAATCGTCTCAGTAGCTGCGCGGCGCGCCTACCAAGAGATCCGGTAGCCTCAGCGAGGCCCTCCCCTTAGGCAGGAAAGACGCGCCGCATCAAGTCGGTCGTAAACAGACCTTCAGGATCGAGCTCGCGCTTGAGCGCGCTGAAGGCCGCCATGCGATCACTCGGGAGAAACCTCGTGGCGTCCTCTGGGCGAAGCACCGAGTCCTTGGCGAAGTAGAACTTGCCACCCGCCGCGAGGACCAGCTCTGTCAATTCGTGGCAGTGCTCCAGGAGCGAAGACCTGCGAGCATCATCGACCTTAAAGTCGAGCGCCAAGCTCCAACCATCGAGGCTATGAGTCAACCAGAAGGGATCTGGCCTGTGACGCTTTAGGACTCCGAGATAGCTCACATGATGACTCGCACGACACCGCTCTAGCAGCTCGAGCAGCGTGTCATGTGCGGTCTCGTCCGGAAGGAAGACCTGATATTGAATCAATCCCCGGCGATCCTTCCGCCCATAGGCCCACTTCCAATTTGGCACGAAGTCGAGGAGGAAGTGGAATGCGGCGTGCGACTGAAGGTAGGCGTCCCCCATGCCCTCAAGACGACCGGACTGATATTTCACAGCGTTCACCAACCTCATGCCCAAGTCGTGGTTGAACAATCGAAGGCCTCGCCACATCTCACTCTTCGGGATGACCCCGAGGATGTTCGCTGGCAGAGACTGCGTTGCTGGGTCCAAGGAGTCGCTTGAAGCTGCGTCCTCTCCTGGGCCGAGGTTCCGCCCCACATGAACGAGTCCACGGCCTGAACGATCTCCTCCGGGGAAAGCGTCGATCCAACCCACGAGATAGTCAGCAGCGGCCTTCTCGGCCTCAAAGACAGCCATCATCTCCGCGAGATCGTGCGTAGAGACGCCACGCACCTCCATCAAGCCAGAGTGAACTCGCTTCGTGTCCATCACGATGCGCGAGAACACTCCTAGGCTGCCGAAGCCCCCGATCGCTGCGTGGAAGAGGTCCGAATTCTGCTCGCGGTTTGCGGTGCGCACCTCCCCGGAGGAGAGCACGAGATCAAACTCTCTGACGTGATCCCCGAAGGTGCCGACGCGGAAGTTGTTCTTCCCGTGAATGTTCATAGCGGCGGCGCCACCGATCGTCGGGTACATCGTCCCGGAGACCACATATGGCCACCAACCGCTCGGGAGGGTGTGCTTCCATGCTCCCTCGATCGTGAGCCCCGCCTCTGCTTCGAGGACTCCGGTCTCCGCATCAAAGGACAAGATCTTGTTCATCCGAGTCAGATCAAGCACGCGCCCATCTGACTGCGAAGAGGCGTCACCATAGGAGCAGCCAGCCCCCCGCGGAGCGAGCGTCACGCCATCTCGACGAGCGCTCTGGATCGCCCCAATGAGCTCCTCCGTACAGCGCGGACGGAGCACGCGAGCCGCGCTGCCGCTCGACATCCCCCAGCCCTCGACATACTCCCAATCGCGCCGCGGCTGCGCTATCGCGCCGTCCTGCATCAGAAGTTCAACCGCTTAAAGATGAACGATGGAATCAAACGCAGCACAAAGGCGACGAGCCCCCAACGCATCGGGACATAGCGAGAATTCACACGGCAACGAGCAGCGCGCATGATTCTAATCGCCGCGGTCTCAGCAGAGATCACCCAGAACATGCCTGGCACATCAGCCGTCATCGGCGTGGCGACGAAGCCTGGCTTGATCGTGCACACGTGCGCGCCGTAATCACCGAGGCGGTTTCGCAGCGCCTCTAGATAATGATCCATAGCCGCCTTCGTCGTGCCGTACATCGGGTTCCCTTTGCGACCGCGCGCCCCAGCGATCGATGAGATCCCTACGATCGTTCCGTTGCGCTGCGTCGTGAACAAGTTGGCCACGGGGTTACACCACGCGACACATCCGCCGAGGTTGATCTCCAACATCGCGAGGTCTTTCTTTGTGTCGTATTCATCTCGGCCGACGGAGGGCATAACTCCAGCCGCGTAGATCAGCAGATCGAGTCCGCCAAGCTCTGTGATCAGCTCCTCAAGGAGGGCCGGGACAGCGTCCACATCGCAGACATCGTGAACATAGACACTGACCTCCCCCGGAGAATCTGCCGTCTCATCACGTAAGGACTCTAGCTCTTCGACGCGCCTCGCCAGCGCGGCCACATGCGCCCCTTCAGCGGAGAGCTGACGTACGAGAGCAGCGCCGATTCCGGAGCTTGCGCCAACGACGACAGCGCGAAGGGGTTTCTTATCTGATTGACTCATAGCAATGGACCTCAAGACTGTTCATCGGTCACAGATCCACAATTCTCAACGCGGCCACTCATGCTGATGTTAGAGGCAGGCATAGAATTCCCACGATTCAACGCTTAGGTGACAACCAGAGCGCTAAAGGGCTGAACTGGAGGCTCCTGAAAAGTACCCTCCTCACTGCAATGAAGATCCACAAACGTCTCCTGACCCTCTTCCTACTCTCCGCCGCGGCCTGCTCCGATCCCCAGAGTGCCCCAGCCCCAGAAGAGGTCCTCCTAGCTCGAGAGCGAGCCGCTGCCTGGTTCAGCGAGGACCGCCTCGAAGACGCGCGGCGCGAGCTCGCCCCCTTGGTCTCATCAAAGGCAGCTCTCGCGGAGGATCTATTGCGCGCAGCTCAGGTCGAGTTCGCAGCAAATCAACCCGAGGCCGCTGGAGCCTTTCTTGATCGTGCCGCCCAAGACTCCCCAGAGGACCCGACCCTGCCCTTTTTAAGAGGACAACTCTCTCGGGAATCAGGCGACATCGAGCTCGCTGTCAAAGAGCTAGAGCGAGCCCACGAGCTCGCCCCTAGCTGCCTCGCCACTCACCTTGCACTCGGCGCCGCCTATGACGACCTCGACATGAGCGAGGAAGCCGAACGCTGCTATCAAGCGGTCGTGGACGCAGGCATAGAGAACGCAGGGAGCTGGTATGTCTCTGCCATCTACCGCTTGGGTCGGCTCTTAATTGAAGACGGACGCGTCACTGAAGGACAGCGCTACACGGCGATGCGTCAGACCCTAGAGGCGGAGGGCATCCCGGTCCCAGTCGAGAGCATCCTGCGCCTCGGCAACTTCGGGCGACTCTTACCTCCGGCACCGACCGGAGAGCCGGCGCCAGCCTTTGATGCTGTCCTCACATGGAAAGAGCTCTTCCAAGTGGACACCTTGACCCAGCCAGTCCGAAGCCTCGTTGCGCGCGACCTCGATGGAGACTCTAGAGCAGACCTCCTCGCGGTGACCGCGCAGAGCATCAACACCTATCGCAATGACCCTGACAAAGGATGGGTTTATGACCTCGCCTGGGAAGGCGCCTCGGATTTCTCGCTCAGCTTGGACTATGACAACGACGAGGACCTTGACCTCTTTGTTTGCGCAGGCACCGTGGGACGCTTCATCGCACAAGAAGCAGGCAGCTGGACTGAGGTGGAAGCTCTCCGCATAGAACTACCAAGCATCGTCCACGACGCGACCGCCGTAGATTTTGACCACGACGGAGACCTGGACGTCTTCTGCGTAGGTGACTTCGGCGCACGCCTCTATCGCAATGACGGCGCTGACGAGCCGGAGAACGGCGGCGCCTTCAACGACGCCTCCGAAGCGGCCTCTCTCCCAACGAGCGGCAAATGGCGCTGGTGTGATATCGAAGACTTCGACTCAGACCAAGACGTCGACCTCTTAATGGGCGGCCCTGGAGAGCTCTACCTCGCCTC
>JAPKBY010000348.1 GCA_028823185.1 Planctomycetota bacterium | reverse complement strand
CTGTTCGCCCTCGCCTTCCCGCTAGAGCGCGTGATCGGCAACTTCCCGATGAAGGCAGAGGCTGGCGAGTCGCTCTGGTGGAGCTTCCTCGAAAACTATGGCGGCGAGAGCGCGGGCTTCCTGATCTCAGCGATCTGCGCCGGGCTCTTCCTGCCGCTCATGACGCGCGCCCTCGCGGCGACTGGGATCCCGCGCAGCGCCTCATTGACCGGCGCTTGCTGCATCAGCTTCTCCCCGCTCCTGACTCACGCCGCCACGCTGCCCGGCCCAGAGAGCGCCACATGCCTCATCAGCCTCCTCGCCTTCTGGATCGCTGCACCACATGAAGCAGGAAGTCTTCGGACCTCCCTCGCCATCGCGCTGGGAGTCGCTGCGAGCCTCCTCGATCCTGGCGGACTGCTCATCATCCCCGCGCTCCTCCTGCGCCACCTCTCTAGAGGCGCCTCACACCTGTCGAGCCGCCGCAGCACCTGGCATGGTTTCGCTTGGGGCTGCGCATATATCGTCTCTCTAGACCTCTTATGGGGCTTTGTCTTCGCTGATGCTCCGCTGAGCAGAGACTCCCGTGTCATCCAGTGGGCGATCTTTCCGGGCGTAATAGGCATGGGTCTATGCCTCCTGCTGACCGCTGGCCTCTTCATCAAGAGGCAGGACTCCATGACGGAGGACACACCACGCTGGCTCCATCTTTGGTTCCTGGGCGGGGTCGCCTCGCTGTTTTTGCCCAACGCGAGCGGCATCTGCCTCGCTCCGGTGGCCGCCTTCGCGATCGGCGACTTCCTAACTCGCGGCAGCCACAGGCCGCGCTTGCTCTCCTCCATCCTGATCATCGCCCAGCTCGTCCTGTGCGTAGCAGCGACACAGAAGATCCGCACAAAGGACCCTCACGCGGCCTGGCGTCGAGTTTTTCAAGAGGTCTTCCAGGAGGGCGATCGACTCATCTCGGACAATCCAGCGCACCGCTACCTCGCTAAAATCCGCTGGGGAGTGCCCGCTTTCAGCGAAGAGGAAGCCCTCGGAACACTGGGAGGGCCCTATGTCCTAGACCTCGGGAACCAGCCCCCCTTCCTCAGACGAATTGAGCGCTGAGGCTCAAACCGCCAAAGAGCGGGAGCCATCAAAACCGAAAGTCGACCAAGAGGTCTTTGGATGGTTTAATGTTCCAGATTGTGACTCAGAGAGAGGGTGAAAGTACGCCCTCTAGTGTCACAACGGCAACCTCTGCAAACAGTTCATGCCCCGCCGCGACGACCTTAAGTCGATCCTGATCATTGGCAGCGGGCCGATCATTATCGGCCAAGCTTGTGAGTTCGACTATTCCGGAACGCAAGCCTGCAAGGCTCTGCGGCAAGAAGGCTATCGAGTGATCTTGGTCAACTCGAACCCGGCCACGATCATGACGGATCCGGAGACGGCCGATGCGACCTACATCGAGCCGATAACCGTCGAGACCGTTACAAAGATTCTTCGCAAGGAGAGGCCTGATGCGCTCCTTCCGACACTCGGCGGGCAGACAGGTCTCAACTGCGCGCTCGAGCTCTACGACTCCGGCATCCTCGAAGAGCTCGGCATTGAGATGATTGGAGCTGAGGCTCACGTCATCCGTAAAGCCGAAGACCGCGACCTCTTCAGAAAAGCCATGAGCGACTGCGGCCTCGCGACCGCACGCTCTGGTGTCGCCCACTCCATGGAGGACGCGCGCCGAGCCCTCGCCGAGATTGGATTGCCCTGCGTCATCCGTCCAGGCTTCACGCTCGGCGGAACCGGCGGTGGGATCGCTTACAACATCGAAGAGTTCGAAGAGATCGTGACGCGCGGTCTCGACGCCTCCTTTAACAACGAGGTGCTCGTCGAAGAGAGCCTCCTCGGCTGGAAGGAGTACGAGATGGAGGTGATGCGCGACAAGGCCGACAACGTCGTCATCATCTGCTCTATCGAAAACCTAGACCCGATGGGCGTACACACGGGAGATTCGATCACCGTCGCTCCCGCCCAGACGCTCACCGATCGCGAGTATCAGAACCTAAGAAACGCCTCGATCGCGATCATGCGCGAGATCGGCGTCGAATGCGGAGGCTCGAACTGCCAGTTCGCGATCAACCCCGTGGACGGACGCGTAATCGTCATCGAGATGAACCCGCGAGTCTCTCGCTCCAGCGCGCTCGCCTCTAAAGCCACCGGCTTCCCCATCGCGAAGTTCGCAGCCAAGCTCGCCTGTGGCTACACCCTCGACGAGCTCCGGAACGACATCACCCACGAGACGCCTGCCTGCTTCGAGCCCTCGATCGACTATTGCGTCACGAAGATCCCGCGCTTCGCCTTTGAGAAGTTCCCCGGCGCCGATCCCACGCTCACGACCTCTATGAAGAGCGTCGGCGAGACCATGGCGATCGGGCGCACCTTCAAGGAGTCGCTGCAGAAGGCCCTCCGAGGACTAGAGACCGGCAGCTCTGGCTTCGGCCTCGACGAGTCAGACCCCTTAGAGGCGCTCTACACCGACAAGGAAGCGCTCACGACCAAGCTGCGAGTCCCTAACTGCGAGAGACTCCTCGCGCTGCGAATCGCGCTCCGCGTTGGCTGGTCTGTGGAAGAGATCTTCGAGGCCACCAAGATCGACCCCTGGTTCCTAGAGAACATGAAGGAGCTCGTCGACTTTGAGAACCAACTCAGTGGCGCGACCTTGACCCCCGAGCTCCTCAAGGAAGCCAAGGTGCTCGGATATTCCGACTCGCAGCTAGGGACGGCCCTTGAGATGAGCGCCCATGAGATCTCAGCGATGCGAGACGAGCACGGCATCCAGCCGGTCTTCCAACTGGTAGACACCTGCGCAGCGGAGTTTGTCGCGGTCACTCCTTACTACTATTCGACATGGGGAACCGAATCCGAGTTCCCGGTCAGCGACACACCAAAGATCATGATCCTCGGCGGCGGCCCCAATCGCATCGGCCAAGGGATCGAGT
>JAPKBY010000347.1 GCA_028823185.1 Planctomycetota bacterium | reverse complement strand
GTGGGCCGGAGCCATGCTCCTCATCCGCTGGCGCCACAAAGGAGTGCGCTTCTCGGTCCGCAGCTTCGACCGCAACATGCTGCGCGAAATCATCGGCTTCAGCCTCTTCGCGACGCTCGTGAACGTAGGCACGATGCTCGCCTTCAGAACGGACGCCATGATCATCGGCTCCTTCGGAAGCGCAGCTGATGTCACGAACTTTGACATTGGCAACAAGTTCTTCGAGCCCTTGGTCGCCGTAATGATCGCGGTCGCTTCAGTCGTTTTACCAACGAGCACGCGCATGGCCGCCCAAGGCCGCAGAGAGGAGCTCTCCGGAGTCTTCATGAAGTGGTCCAAGGTGTGTGTCTCGATCTCACTCCTCGTCGGCACATACCTCCTCATCCTCGGCCCCAACTTTCTCTCAGCCTGGGTCGGGCCGGACTATGTGGACGAACCCGGAGACGTGCTACGCGTCCTGATGGTCTCTTTTCTGTTCTATCTCCCCGTCCGTGGCGTCGCCATCCCGATGCTGCTTGGCCTAGGTGAAGCGAAGCGCCCCGCGCTCGGCCTGCTCACCATGGGAGTGCTAAATATCGGGCTCTCGATCTACTTGATCCATGACTATGGGATCGTCGGAGTCGCTCTGGGAACCGCCATCCCAAACGTCCTCTATGCCATCTGGGTGCTACGAGAGGCCTGCCGTGAGCTGAATGTCAGCGTCAGCGCATGGTGCGCGCACACGCTCGGCAAAACCATCCCAGCTGCGATGCTGCCCGCGGCAGCGCTCTTCATGATCTTAGAGCGGTGTCCACCGCAGAACCTCACAGAGCTCTTTCTCGCCGGCGCCTTGAGTTCAGGCATCTTCGCGCTGCTCTGGATCACATTCGTCTACAGAGGCGACCCCGACCTGCAGCTCTGGTCACGCTCTAAGGAAGACGAGTCTTAGCTCTCTACTCTCACAGCGCCAGGGGAGCGTGCCCCAACACTCGGCCGCGTCGTCGGTTACGACACGGCCGAGTTTGTGGATAGGACCGGCTTGTCAATGCAAACAATCATGAGGCCAACGACGTACTTCCCTCGCCCCCACCTCACTCCACCACCCCGCAGGATTAACCACATCATGATCGCGAAACTCACTTCCCGCGCCGCCGGCCTCGCTGGTCTCTCGACGTTGCTCTTGAGCGCCATGCTCCTCTCGAGTGGACCTGCCATCGCCCAGGTGCCGGAGACTGATCCCTACTACCAGCCGATCGGAGCCAAGACGACTGCGACCATGCCGCGCGTGATCATCCGTAACATGATCGAGGATCGCGCGGGGCATATATGGTTCGCCACGTTCGGCGGACCGATTCACTACGACGGAAAGGTCTTCACGAACTTCGGTGCAGAGGCGGGCCTGGCGGGGATGCGCGTCTTTGCGTTGGCGGAGGATCGAGCGGGGGCACTCTGGTTCGGCTCCGTCACCGCCGGCGTGTCTCGCTATGACGGAGAGTCAGCTACGAATTTCACCGAGAAGGAGGGCGTCGCAAGCAACACCATTGCTTGGGTCTTCGAGGATCGCGACGCAAAGATCTGGCTCGGCACCGAGGGCGGCGTCAGTCGTTACAACGGCAAGTCGATGACCAGCTTCACGACGAAAGAGGGGCTCATCCACAACTCGGTCTACGCGATCACTCAGGACACGGCGGGGCGCATGTGGTTCGGAACGCAGGGTGGTGTCTGCTCGTACGACGGCAAGACGTTCTCGAATCTCGCCGACCAGGTCGGAAGGCCCTTCGAAAACGTCCGCTCGATCGTTGTGGACGGATCGGGAGACGTCTGGTTCGGCGGCCAAGAGGGCGCGTTCCGCTGGGACGGCAAGACGCTGACGACGTTCACTTCCAAGGAAGGTCTGCTGTCAGACTTCGTCGGCTCGATGATCGTCGACAAGAGTGGAAGCATCTGGTTCGGGCACCCCGGTGGGTTTCCCAGGTTCGAGGGAGGCGGCGCGACCCGCTACGACGGCAAATCCTTCAAGCAGTTCACGCAGAAGGAAGGCCTCCCCTTCAAGAATGTCTACGCCATGCTCGAAGACAAGGATGGAAAGATTTGGTTCGCCAGCGCCGGCGCGGGCGCCTGCCGCTACGACGGGAAGACGTTCACCAACTTCTCGGCTACCAAGTCCGAGGAGCAGTAGACTCGGCCCCATCTCCGTCTTCTGTCCTCGCCCTGCTCGACTCTTCACGCTGCTCTCTTTGCCTTTTTCGGAAACGCGGCCATGGCTAGGTGTCCTAAGACACCAAACAAGATGATGTTCCCGAGCTGGACGAGGTGAGCACCTACTCCGATCGCGAGGGCCAGCTCTGGGTCAACACCCCACAAGCTCATACCGAAGACCCAGCCAGCTTCTTGTGTTCCAAACCCGGCGAAACCGTTCACGGGCAAAAGGTTGGCCAAGGTCCCAAAGCCTGCAGCCAAGATCGCAGGCATGAGCACCGTCTCACCACTAGGCCACCCAAAGCCCGGCAAGAGCGAGGCATAGAAAGCGAAGATGCAGAGCCACTGAGCTAAGGAGAGCAGGCACGCCCGCTTGAGCCCACCGTGTGCGCCAGCATCTTCAAGAGCAGCTCCTAATCGCTCTGCGACTCCTCGGCACTTAGCGCCGAGCGCTGTCTGTTCGAGACGCGTCAGCCGCAGCAGACCAACGGTCATCGTGACGACACCAGCGCGGCGCAAACATGCGAAGCCAGCGAGGAGACCTACGAACGCGAAAACGGAGCCCGCAGTGAATAAATTCGAGATCATCCCAGTGAGCTGCTCAGGGCTAAGCCTCGAGGCCACCTCTGACGTCTCCCCAGCGAGCCAGAGCGGGGCGAGCCAGGTGACGAGGAACATGCACCCACACAGCACAAAGAGATCCATCAACCTGCTGACAAGCAGCGAGGCCACGCTCGCCCTCGCTGGGACCCCGCCGACCCCAGCCGAGTAGAGGACGAAGGTCGCCTCGCCAGACTTTAGGGGCA
>JAPKBY010000346.1 GCA_028823185.1 Planctomycetota bacterium | reverse complement strand
CCCCTTGTCTATTCCTAGCTCACACATCCGCACCTTCACTGACGCTGATATCGACGCCTGCGTCGCGATCTGCGCTGCCAACCATCCCGAGCACATCCTCCTGCACGAGATAGAAGAGCACCGACAATTCCTCACTGACAAGCCCTATGCGCCGGCTCCTTATTACGTCATCGAGGTCGAGGGAGTCATCGTCGCCTGCGGCGGCGTCGCTACCGAAGGAGACGCGATGCACCTCTGCTGGGGGCTCGTGCACCCTGATTGGCATCGCCGAGGCTTGGGGACGAAGCTCGTAGAGCACAGGCTCGCCTGGGCGAAGGGCCAGCCGCAGCTAGAGGTCGTAGAGCTCTGCACCTCACAGAAGACCGTGGCCTTCTACGAGCAGTTCGGCTTCGAGAGCATCAAGTTCACCAAGGATGGCTTCGGGCCAGGGATCGACCGACATGACATGGAGTGTCCGCTCTAGGGTGTGCCCCGAGCCCTGGGTCCGTCAGGGCGCATCGAAGCACGACCTCCATCGTGCTTGTTAGGATGAGGACGTGCTCAGCCTCCTCCTCTCCCTCTCTTTGAGCGCAGCGCCGCTGCAAGACCTTCAACCCGAGCTCTTAGAGCCGGATCGTCGCCGCGTACTCTTCAGCGCAGAGGGAGCCCAGCACCGCGGTCGCTCACGACTGACAGCCAGCGGCTGGGAGATCCGAACACAGCGCAGCTGGACCCTGCTCTCGGCCGAAATAAACCGCCACGTGCTCGAGCGCGAGCTCTTACTTGAGGCGAAGTCCCTAGGCCGAGCGCTCCCTAAGACTGAGGATGGCGAGCCTCACCCCGGGCCCCAGTTCAGCTATGGGCGCTGGCTCCTCTCGATGGGCCTCCAGGCTGAAGGCCTCGAGACGCTAGACGGGCTGCTCAAGAATCACCCCAACCATGACTCCGCTCTCGCTCTCCTCGGCGCGCTCCCCTTCCCTACAGAGCTCCCGACGCTGCGCGGGCGAGACGTGGATGAGATCAAGCGCGGGCTGCGTCTCGCGCTCTCCTTCTCAAAAGACAAGGGCGCCGCCCATCGCGAGCTCGCCATCCGTCGACTCGGCGAGCTCAGAGAACCGCAGCGCACGCTCACCCCATTCCTTCAAGCTGGGCGCACCCACGAGCGCGCCCTCGCAGCCCACGGCCTCCGCAGGTTGGCTCCTGCTCAATCCCTAGAGCCCTTGCTGCTGCGCTGCGCCCTCGACAGCTCAGAGGAGGTGCGGCGCGAGTCGGCCCTCGCCCTCGCTGCGACAGGAGAGGAAGGCGTCACCCTGCCGCTCATCCGCGCGCTCTCTTCCAGCTATAGCTCGGTGCGCGCGAACTCCGCAGAAGCCCTCGGCGTCGCCGGCTTCCCTGCAGCACTCCCCGCCCTCAAGGCGCAGCTCGCCAAAGCGACCTCCAAGGTGAAAGCTAACTCCCCCAGCGCGCCGCCGAGGAGCCACATCTTCATCGGCAAGCAGACAGCCTATGTGCAGGACTTCGACGTCGAGGTCGCCCAAGGCGCGGCCGTCGCTGATCCAGCGGTCAACGTCCTCACCCAAGGCTCGGTCCTAGACGTGCGTGTGCTCGCCATCAGCTCCAAGGGCGTCACGACTAAGCGCGAACTGCGCGCCCTCCGCGCGACCATCGCACAGCTAGAGAGGATCGCTAAAGAGCGAGCCACTAAGCCAAAAGCGGCGCAGGGCAGCGAGCCCGGCACCACCTCCACTAAGGACTAGGACTCCCAGCTGGGACCGTCGCTGACCTCGGACTCTTCATAGTCTTCGGGGTCATGACCCGCAGGGACACCTGAAGCATCGTCATCTGATTCATAAGAGTCAGTCTCAACAGCGGGCAGCTCGTAGTTCGTCAAGGATGTACCTGATCCTTGAAGGTCGGAGAGCTGCGCCATCAGGAGCTCGATCTCTTCCCTTTGGACTCTCACCGACTCCTCTGTGGCGAGGCCCTCTGCCTCGAACTCTTCAAGCTCAGCCTCGAGCGCGACGATGCGCTGGCTGGTGTGATCACTCACAGAAGCGAGCTCGTCATTGTTCGTCTCCAAGCGTTCGATCTCTGCGACGAGCTGCTCGACCTCACCTCTGCGCTCTCGCTCAACCTGGTCGGCTTCGCCGACACGCTCCTCGTAGTCTTCGATGTCGACCTCAAGCGCAGACACTCTCTGGAAAGCCAACTCGCTGGATTGGTTAAGGCTAGCGTTCGCCTCTTCCAGCTCGACAACCTCACTCTGAAGACCCGTGACGCGCGTCAATCCATCCAGCAATCCGTCGAGATCTAAACCGACAGCCTCGGCACCGTTTCGCTGGGATTCCCATGCAGCCTCATACTCAGAGTTGCTCTCACTCAATTGAGCGATGTGCCGCTCCATGCCGGGCAGGTTCTCATCTCGAAGTCTCGTGTACTCTTGGCTGACCTTGTGCAGCTCGAGTTCGAGCGCAGCGACGCGCTCCCTTGAAGACTCCTCAGCTCCGGCCAGCGCGGCGCGCTTCACCTCACTCTCTAGAGATTGCTTCTCAAGCTGCCTCACCTTCTGCTTCAAGCCGGATTCAGCGCTAGAGAGCTTCGCAACCTTCACCGCGAGCTCCTCAGCGACTTGCGAGGCCTTGGCCTCTGCTTCCTCTAGGAGAGCTTGAGATTTAGAGAGAGCCCCGACCTCTTCTGCGAGAGCATTCGCCCGCTTTCGCTGCTCAGACTCGCCATCCTTCACTGCACGATAAGTCGCTCGAAGATTCTCCCATCGCTTCTCAAGCCTTGTGTGCTCCTCGCCCACTCTCACTGATTCTGATGAAGCCGCCTCTAGCGCCGCTTCACCTTCAGTTCGAAGGATCTCTTGAGCTTTCGTGAGCTCTGCGACAGCTCCTTCAAGCTGCGTGCGCTCTTGTGCACCGCTCTCACTGTTCTCTGTGAGTCCCAAGACCTCCGCAGTGAGCTCTGACACTTGCTCACCCAAAGCCTCGAGCTCTGAGTTTTGCTCGGCCGCTTC
>JAPKBY010000345.1 GCA_028823185.1 Planctomycetota bacterium | reverse complement strand
AAGCCGACGCCGTTGCTAGCGTGCATGCGCGCGAGCATTCCCGTTACGATCTTGAGTAGATCGTCATTGAAGTCCTGAATGGGCTCTGCGGGTTTCCGCAGCACCGGTTCGGGGTAGAGGGAGATGTCGTATTCGGGGAGCTCTTCAGTCATGACTCAATGGCACGCGTCGCCGAAGTGGGAGTGGCTCCCTCTTGGATAGCGTTCGCTCTGGGCTATTTGTGTCCAGGGCGGGGGTGCCCTAGGTCTGTGCAGGATAGCGCCTTCATTGACGCTCTCCCGTGTCGTCTCTATCCTTTTTCGCCCGATCTAGCCTTTTTCGCCCGATCTAGAATTGACCGATCACTAATACAGGCGTCGAGATGTTTCGACTCTGTAATGTGGTGGGGCATCTTGACCTCTAGCCATCTAAGGGAGACCACTTGGTCGACTACTCAAAGCACATTCAAAAAGCCCAAGAGGCCACAAAGCGGAAGAACTATGACTTCGCTGTGGAGCTCTATCAGCAGATCCTAGAGATCGAGCCTGACCAAGGAGATGCCCGATCGGGGCTCCGCCTCGCGCTCAAGCGCCGAGTAGAGCAGAAGAAAGGCGGAGGGCTGTTCTCCAAGATTGGAGGCGCGGGACCCCTAGTCGCCGCGAAGGCCATGGCGAAGGCAAAGCGTTATGACGCTGCGATTAAGGGACTAGAGAAGTATCTCGCGGGGAATCCATTGGACGTGAAGGCGAACCTCTTGCTGGGGGAGTGCTGCGAGTTCGCAGAGTACTTTCACTCTGCATGCGCTGTGTATGAGTTCATCGCAGAGATCGCGCCGAAGAACAGCGAGGGCTTACGTCGCGCTGGAGCGATGATGTACCGGACCGGTGAACACACGAAGGCGCTAGAGTTTTATGAGCGTGCGCTAGAGATAGACCCGCGCGATCAAGACGCGATCAAGGCGCGTAAGAACCTCGCCGCTGAGACCGCCTTGACTCAGGGGCGGTATGACTCGGTGGGTCACAGCCGAGAGCAGATCAAAGACAAAGATGAGGCGCGCTCGCTGGAGCGCGGCCAGCGGATTCATAAGAGCGAAGAGGAGCTCCGTGAAGAGCTCGAGCGACTTGAAGTGCGTCTCGCTGAGAGCTCTTCAGACCCGGAACTTCTCACAGAGGTGGGGGAGCTTTATCGGAGGCTCGGTGATCTAGAGGCTGCGCTTGAGTTCATCGAGCGCGCGATGGAGTATCGACGAGATTCCTACGATCTGGCGAAGAGCCACGGAGCCCTGAAGGCCAAGGTCTTGAAGAAGCGGATCGCGAAGGCCGATAAGCTCGAGGACTCTGAGAAAGCGAACAAGACCGAGGCCGAGCTGAAGGAATTTGAGCTCGAGCTCGCCAGTCGGCTCCTAGCTTTTCGCCCTGGCGATGCCGAGCTACGGCTGAATCTCGCGAAGCGCCTCTTGCGAGCTGGAGACCACGATACGGCTATAGGAGAGCTCCAAAAGGTGAGCTCAGACCCCAGAGCGGAGCGTGAGGCCCGATTTTTGCTGGGGCAAGCCTTCCACGCCAAGGGCTTCGGGGACCTCGCGAAGAAAGAATTTTTGCTCGCGATCGAAGATGATGCCCGTCCGGACGAACGCACGAAGGAGATCCTGTACAATCTCGCCGCCATCACAGAGGCGGCAGGAGAAGCCGAGGAGGCTCGCTCTTACTACTCACGAATATTCGAAGTAGACATCTCGTATCGGGATGTCGCCCAGAAGATGGAAGGTTTCAAATAATCAATGCCGAATTCAAAGCAATCAACTAAGTGCGTAAAGCGTGACGAAGTCCGTCGCATCCAGAACAAGTCGACGACCACAGCCATGAAGACTGCAATCAGGCATGTCCTCAGCGCAGAGACTCCCGAGGCCGCCAAAGAAGCCCTTCCGATGGCGATGAAGAGAGTCGACAAAGCCGCGAAGAAGAACCTCATTCACGCTAACGCAGCAGCGCGTGTGAAGAGTCAGCTCTCCCGAGCGACTAACTAAGGCTCTTTGCGTATGGGCGGGTCATTTAAGACCGATCCCGGTCATTCGAATGTGCGTTTGCAGCCGCTCAGGCTAGCGATGCGCAAGGAGCACCTCTTCGGCGAAGCGAAGGAGCTTGTAGAGGATCTCTCCTCTTGGGTCCTCGACAGCGCAGATGAGGAGGCTATGACGCTCTCGTGCACTCGCAGCGGCGGATTGCTGACTGGCGACAGCAAAGTCACGATCCGAATTGAAGGGCCGGAAGAGATTCCGAACTCTACGGTGCATGTGAGCTCAGCAACTGATGGGGGACTCTTAAAGCGCGATAAGGCTGTCGTGCTTGAGTTTATGGTCCCCTTTCATCGTCGCGTCTGTTGAGCCGAAGCTCACGCCCTTGGCGGGCGAAGAGCGATCGACCTTTCAAAAGAAAATGCGATTGCGAATTTCTTGGAAGCCCCCATTTTGGAGGGGTTTACGGCGCGGGATGGACACCTCCGAGCGGAAGAGTGGCTTCACCCCTTTATCGCATAGAGTGATCGATCCAGAATCTCCTTGTCGGATGATCCGCTCTTCAAAAGGTCGGCGCCGTCCCCACTGTTAACGAAATCTCCGCCCTTGCCCGTCCCCGAGTAGAGAGAGGTCTTCTTAAGAATCTCCGCTCGGATTCGAGGCTCTCTGCGGCTGTCTTGATCGTCGTCATCAGTAGGGATGAGCAGGCCTTGAGCTTGGCTCTGTCGACGAAGGAGATTAAGAAGAAGTGAAACCTTGGATATTAGTGATCGCGTTTTTAGCTGGAGGGGCCGTCGTGCCTTTCTTCGGGCCTGATTCGTCAAATGTTCGGAGCGTCTCTGCAGCCGTCGCCGACTTTGTGAATCTTCCTAGCAAGGACAGCGCAGTTATTGGTGATGGAATTGGCCGTTCCGTTGAAGGTCGACCGTTGAAGGTTGAAGTGCTCGGACACGGCCCCTTGCGCATTTATGTCGTAGGTGGTGTTCACGGTGAACCGCCCGCTCTTCGTCCACT
>JAPKBY010000344.1 GCA_028823185.1 Planctomycetota bacterium | reverse complement strand
GAGGTCTCTACGTCGCGCTCAGCGAGGCGCATCTGGAGGACCTTGGCCTGCAAGAGCTTCCAAGCGAGCGCGCGGTTCTTGTGCTGCGAGCGCTCATTCTGACAACGGATCACGATGCCTGTTGGCAGGTGAGTTAAGCGCACAGCGGACTCTGTCTTGTTCACGTGCTGACCGCCAGCGCCCCCTGCGCGCATCGTGTCGACCTTCACCTCTGACTCAGGGATTTCGACGTCGAGGTTATCGTCCACCTCTGGAGAGACATCTACCGAGGCGAAGGCGGTGTGGCGGCGTGCTTGGCTATCGAAGGGGCTGATTCGAACGAGACGGTGAACACCGAGCTCCGCTTTCAAATGACCGAATGCGAAGGAGCCCTTCACATAGAGGGTCGCAGAGCGGATCCCGCCTTCTGGCTCCTCTACTCGATCAATGAGGTTGACCACATGACCCTTAGCCTCTCCCCAGCGCGAGTACATCCGCATCAGCATTCCCGCCCAGTCGCATGAATCGACTCCACCAGCGCCTGCTGAGATCTGAACGTATGCGTTGCAGCCATCCTGGGGACCGCCGAGCATGACTCGGAACTCGATCGCCTCGATGCCCTTGGTCGAGGTCTTAACGATCGCGATCATGTCCTCTAGGACCGCGTCTTCACCTTCCTCTTCCGCCATCTCGGCGAGGATCTCCGCCTCCTCGAGAGCGTTCTGCACGAGCTCGATCGGATCGATCACTGTCTTCGCGCGCTTAAGCTCTGCGATGAGCTTCTGGCTCTGCTCTTGGTCATCCCAAAAGTCGGGTTGGGCCTGAGCCTCTTCGATCTCCTTCAGGCGATCGGTTGCGCCAGAGTAGTCAAAGAGACTCCTTCAGCTGGAGCAGCCGTTTGGCGTGTCCTTCAAGCTGTTCTGTGAGTTCTTTGATCGTGGCCATGTGCGAATTCTAGCGAGCAGATCGCCAGTTGCGAGCCGTAAGCCCGCTATCAGCGCACGGCTATCGCCTCTAGCATGCCTCTGGAACCGACAAGAGCCTCGATCTCCGCTCGATCGCGAGGACATCCAGCCGAGAGATTGATGCAGCCGTCCTCTGTGACGACGACGACATCCTCGATTCGAATACCGATCGATGTCTCATCCTCGTAGAGCCCTGGCTCGATCGTGAAGGCCATGCCGACCTCCAGCTCGCCCTGCATGCCGCCCACATCGTGAACCTCCATGCCTACGAAGTGGAAGAAGCCGTGCCGCACCAAGCTGCGCATTCCTCGCTCTTCGATGACATCCATCGCCGCGCGCTGGACGTCACGGATCGTCACCCCGGGCTTGACCGCCGCGATCGAGGCCTCTTGAGCTGCTAGCACGCAGTCATAGATCTCTGCTTGGCGCTCAGTGAACTTCCCGTTCACAGGCCAGGTGCGCGTGATGTCGGTGATGTAATGACCCACCTCGGGAGCGAAGTCGGCCAGCAAGAGCTCCCCGTCATCGCAGAGCTCGTGATTAGAGATGTAGTGAAGGATGAGGGCGTTTGCGCCTGAGCCTACGATCGCCTCATAGGCAGGGCCTGCGGCGCCGAGCCGGCGCTGCGCGAAGCTCATCAAGCTGTCTAGCTCCCACTCGCTGACCCCGGGCTTCGTCGCGCGCATGCCCTCGATCATCGCAGCCACTCCGACATCATTCGCGCGACGCATCGCCTCGATCTCTTCCGTGGTCTTGATCTTGCGTAGATCTGAGATCTGCCCCTGGCAGTCCTTTACCTCGACCTCATAGCGCTCGATTAGTTTGTCCTCTAAAGCCTGCTCACGGCTGACGCGACCATCGAAGGGGTCTCGCCTGCGCTTGCTGTCATAGGGCGCGGCGCGGTCATAGCAGCCGGCGAGCTCGATGTGCGGCTCTTTGGAGATCCAAACTGTCGGCTTGTCTTTTAGGCGCTCCTTCAAGAAAGAGGCGAGCTTCGTGTCTTGTCGAATATCGCTGAATCCTGTCAGCCCTCCGACCCACTCATCTTCGGCGTCCCACTTCTCACCTTCCCAGCGCTCGCTCCCCAAGTTTTGCTTCGGCAAGAAGAGCACCTCTTCCCCTGTTCGCGTGTCCATCACGAGGGCGACGTTCGCGCTCTCGATCCCAGTCAACCACCAGAAGGTCTTGTCCTGCTGAAAGCGAAGGTAGGCGCGCGTGTCGGGTTGTCCGCGGAAGATGAGCACGCCTTCACCGACAGCTTCGGCGAGGGCGGCCCGCCTGCCAGCGTGAAACTCTGCGCCGAGGCCGCAGACAGCTCCGCTGGGCGGGGCCTCCACGTCTTGCTTCATGATCTCGGGTGCAGTGAGGGCGAAGGCTAGGAGCAAACTGAGGATCTTCATGGGCTAGAGGATACGGAACGACCCTCCCGCTTGCCGGCGCCTCTAAAAATCCTGCAGATTGACCCCCCAAGACCGCGAGCCAGAGGCCGCTCAGGCGGTTAGCATCTAAACCATGAACGCACGCCCCGACATGGAGATCCTCGCCCGACAGTTCACCTTCGATGACAGCTTCTTAAAGGTGATCATTGAGGATTTTAGCCTCCCGCACTGGGGCAAGAGCGCCGGCGGCGGGACCAACAGCGCTCACTGGATCCTCGGCCACCTCGCCGTCAGCCGCCGCTTCCTCGCGCGCCTCGTAGGCGCCGAGCTGGAAAAAGAAGACTGGGAGGCGAACTTCGACATGGGCGCAGACTTTGGTGTCCCTGAGGATTCCCCCGCTCCGCCAGAGCTCTTCAGCTGCTTCCTCTCTGCCGGCAAAGTTTTACGCGCGACCCTCGAAGGCCTCGATGAAGAGGGCTGCGAGCGCGAGCTGAAGCGCCCCTTCCCCGATGGCTCAAAGACCGTCGCCGGCGCTGCTCGCTTCTTACAGAACCACGAGCTCTATCACTTTGGTCAGCTCGGTCTCATTCGTAGCCTCTGCGGCCTCCCGCCCTTCGCATGACAGACGCCAAGCCCAAGCGGCAGCTCGTCAAGCTGCTCCGTCGCTACAAGCGCTTCCTCGCAGAC
>JAPKBY010000343.1 GCA_028823185.1 Planctomycetota bacterium | reverse complement strand
GCACGCGCTCGAGGTCGCGATCGGTAACACCGAGCAAGCCGAGCGGACGAGCCACCTCTCTACGCGCTTGAGAGAGCTCTCCCCCGAGAGCTAGTCCTTGCTGAAGTAGCGCCTGTCGCTCAATGAGTCAGGCATGCACCGCATCTCATTTACCGCGTCTGGGTCATCGTGCGCGTAGCGATAGCCCTTGCCATAACCGGCCTCTTTCATGAGGGATGTTGAGGCGTTGCGCAGATGGAGAGGGACGGGATCACAAGAGGTCTCTTGCACGTCCTGCTCTGCCTGGGCGAGCGCCTTGTAGACAGCGTTTGATTTCTTCGCTTGCGCCAAATAAACGGTGGCTTGAGCGAGCGCGAGCTTCCCCTCTGGATAGCCGAGACGATGGAAAGCCTCTGCAGAGTCGAGAGCGATTCGCAGCGCGCGAGCGTCGGCTAGGCCGATGTCTTCCAGCGCCATGCGAATGAGGCGCCTCGAGATATAGTTGCCGTCCTCTCCGGCCTCCATCATCCGCGAGACCCAATAGAGCGCAGCATCTGGATCTGAGTTGCGCACGCTCTTGTGCAAGGCGCTGATGATGTTGAAGTGCTCTTCGCCGCTCTTGTCATAGTGCAGGACCTTGCGCTGCAAGGCGTCCGGGAGGAGCTCGGCCGTGAGCTCTTCCCCCGCATCAATGAGGGAGGCGGCGGTCTCGAGCGCGGTCAGCGCACGTCGCGCGTCACCGTCGGTCGCGTGGGCGATGGCGCTCAAGACATCATCCGTCGCGGTGACCTTCCCAGCGAGGCCCCGCTCCGTGTCTTCGAGCGCTCGCCTCAAGATAGCGACGAGCTCTTCTATACCGAGCGGCTCCAAGATGAGGACGCGGACTCGTGAGAGCAGCGCGCTGATGATCTCGAAGGAGGGGTTCTCTGTCGTCGCGCCGACGAGGAGGATGTCGCCGCGCTCAACGAACGGCAGGAAGGCGTCCTGCTGAGCCTTGTTGAAGCGGTGGATCTCATCGACGAAGAGCAAGGTCCGCTCTCCTGTGCGCGCGCGCACAGCTCCAGCCTCCTTCATCAAGTTGCGCACCTCTTTGATCCCAGAGAGGACCGCGGAGAATGGCGCGAAGCGCATCTCGCTCTCTGCCGCTACGAGCCGCGCGAGGGTCGTCTTGCCACAGCCAGGTGGCCCCCATAAGACGAGGCTCTGAAACTCCTTCGCTGCGATCATTCGCTGCAGGATCTTCCCTTCGCTGAGCAGCTGAGCTTGGCCTGCATATTCCTTGAGCGCGCGAGGGCGCATGCGGTCTGCGAGCGGCGCGCTCGCGTGCGCCTCTTCAACCGGCGACGCGGTCGGTTCATCTACGCCAAAGAGATCAGCCACCTTCAGGTCCCTGAGTTCGCCCTGTCGCGAACAAGAGGAGCGCTCCTGCCACGGCGACATTGAGTGACTCGACCGCGCCCGCCGTCGTAATCGTGATCGGCTCAAGCTCCTCCATCAACTCCGGTAGGTCCTCTGTCTCTCCGCCTATCCAGAGAGCGACCCGACCGCTGAAGTCATAGCTGGATGCGTCCGCTCCGCCCCGCGTCGCAGCTCTCGCTTGCTTGAACTGCATCTCTCTCAGGGCCACTAAGGTCTCCTCTGCGCCTCCGCCAAAGAGCGGTAAACGCAAGGCGCTCCCCATTGAGCCGCGCATAACCTTCGGACTATATGGACGCGCACCGCCGAAGAGGCAGACGGCCGCGCTCGCGCCAGCCGCTTCAGCCGAGCGCAAGAGAGCCCCCATATTCCCCGGGTCAGAGACCGGCCCGATCACGAGCACGAGATCATCAGCTCCTGGCTGCCACTCGACCACCCTCTTCAAGATAGGGGTAACACCCAGCGCCAATGAACCGGGCGAAGTCTTCAAGGTAGAGACTTGCTGCAAGAGCGCGGGCTCCACCAAGCGCACCTCTGCGCCCTCTGAGGCGAGGTCCCCTGCGATGTCCATCCTGTCTTCAGCGACGAGGATGACCTCTAGCTCGACCCCGCACTCTATGGCGTCGCGGATGAGACGCTCACCTTCAAGCAAGAGGCAGCCATCCACTCTTCCTGCTCCGGCTGCGCTCGCTCGTTTTAGGAGAGAGTTCTGCCGTGATCTGATCACTAATTCGGCTTCCATCACCTATTCATATAACATTCCGGCACGCACCTCTTCTGCAAAGAGTCGCGCACTAGATGGCAGAACTAATCGAAGGACGCGTATTGAGGCTGGACGCCAAGGTCTGCCAAGTCGATCTAGGGGACCGCGTCATCCTAGCCGCACCTCGAGGAGCCCTCTTCGAGCACTTAGACGGCGTGAAGAACCCCATCTCGGTGGGAGATCAGGTGCTGATCAACCCGGTCGGAGATCCAGTTCACGTCCATAAGGTGCTCCCCCGCCGGAATCACCTCTCACGGGTCGCCTCTTCCCACGACCCCCGCGAGCAAGTCCTCTTTTCAAACGTCGACCAGCTCCTCTGCTTTGGATCGATCAAGAAGCCCAAGTTCTCCTCCAATCGTGCGGACAGGATCCTCGGTGCGTGCCGTTATCACGAGATCCCAGCGACCCTGATCCTCAACAAGATCGACCTCGATAAGAAGGGCCTCGCGGCGGAGATCGAAGCCACCTATCTCGCTGCCGGTGTTCCGGTCCTCCTCACCTCAGTGGAGACCGGGGAAGGCGTCGATCAGGTCACAGAGCTTCTGCGCGGGAAGACCTCAGCCCTCTACGGCGCATCAGGTGTTGGGAAATCGAGCCTCCTCAACCGCATCGAACCCGCGCTGCAGCTAAAGGTCGGACACATCAGCAGTCACTGGGCTCAAGGTCGGCACACGACGACCTATTCACAGCTCCACCCGATCCCCGCGCTCGACGCATGGATCGTCGACACTCCTGGGATCCGTGTCTTCAGGCTGCACGACGTGAACACCGCTGAGCTACGCGATCTCTTCCCTGAGTTCGCCCCTTATGCAGGGCTATGCCACTTCCCGGACTGCACTCACACCCACGAGCCGGACTGCGCAGTG
>JAPKBY010000342.1 GCA_028823185.1 Planctomycetota bacterium | reverse complement strand
GGAAGAGCAAGCTCCTCGTAACGGACATCGAAGAGGGCCGCACGGGCAAGGCAAGGAAGGGCTCCTCCACGAGCGGCCCCAAAGCCGGCCTCTTCGCGAGAATGGAGGAAGCGCGCGCTGCTCACTCCGGCCCAAGCGCACGAGATCTAGAGATCGTCACAGCGGCCACGCGACTGCTCGGGACAATGCTCGGCGCCGGAATCCCGCTCACCGAGGCGCTGCGCGCGATGATCGAACAGGCTCAAGACCGGAGAACGGAGACCGTCTTCCGCGAGATCCGAGAAGCCGTAAACCAGGGCACTTCACTTGCAGATGCGCTAGAGAGCCACCCCAGCCACTTCACGGAACTGTACGTAAACATGGTCCGCGCAGGCGAAGCGACAGGCAACATCGACATCGTCCTCTGCAGGCTCGCAGACTACCTCCAATACCAGCGCACCATCCGTCGCAAGGTCGTCAGCGCGATGACCTACCCCGTGATGATGATCGGCCTCGGCTTCCTCGTTGTCACCGCGCTCCTCACCTTCGTGGTCCCAAAGATCACTGAGATGCTCGAAGACACAGGGCAAGCGCTCCCCACTCCCACTAGGATCCTCATCGCCATCTCCGATGGCGTGATGGCCTACTGGCTACCTGGAGCGCTCGTCATCGCAGCCTTCTCTTTCTTCTTCGAGCGAACATATAAAAAGAACGAGGGCGGTCGCCTCGTGATCGACCGCATCATGCTGAGCACGCCGGTGCTGGGAGATGTCCTCCTAAAACAGGCCGTGAGCCGCTTCACTCGCACCCTCTCAACCCTCCTCCAGTCTGGCGTTAACGCTGTTCAAAGCCTCGAGATCACCGAGAAGGTCGTCCAAAACAGAGTCATATCTGACGCCACCCATCACATCAGAACCCGCATCGTCGAGGGCACAGACATCTCCACCCCGCTGCGATCGACTGAGGTCTTCCCGCCCGTTGTCGGCTACATGGTCTCAGTCGGAGAGCAAGCTGGTGAGCTCGAGCAGATGCTCGACCGCATCGCTGACTCATACGACGAAGAGATCGAGATCGCGACAGAACGAATGACTAGCGTCCTAGAACCCATCATGATCATTGGCCTGGCCTTCGTGGTCGGGTTCATCGTCATCTCAATTGTCCTCCCCATCCTGAAGATGGGCCAAGGCTGACATCCACAAGCTCTCTCTCCAGAACTCGTCGAGCACCCCACATGAAAACTCTCAGCAAAAAAAACCAGCGCTCACAAAACGCAGGCTTCTCCCTCGCCGAATTGATGGTCGTCATCGTAATCCTAGGCATCCTCGCGACCCTAGCGATGCAGAACGTCCCAGCCATGCTTCGTCGCGCTTTTGGCGGCACGGTCAAGGCCAACATCACGACCATCTCATCCTCCGTGGAGAACTACCAGATCAACAACCGAGGGCGCTGCCCAGAGTCACTGGAAGAGCTCGTGACTCCAGACACAAATGGTGAGACCTACATCAAGGGTCGAAAGGTCCCGAAGGATCCCTGGGGGAACGAGTTTCAATATGACCCCCCCATGCCTGGCTCACGCGGCTACCGCGTCTACACCTATGGCAAAGACGGCGTCCCTGGCGGAGAGGGCGAAGACTCTGACATAGACAACTGGATGCTTGAGGACGGCGACGTCTAAGGTGCCCAAGCGCAGGAAGAAATCTCCCCCGCGGCGATCGCGAGCAGGCTTCACAATCGTGGAGCTCCTCGGCGTTATCATCGTCATGGGGCTGATCGCCTCGATCGTGGTGGTCAACTGGGCAGGCCTGCTGCCAGGCACAGAGCTCAACGCATCGGTTCACAACCTGGGCGCTGCCATTCAAGGTGCCCGCTCGGACGCGGTCTCTAGGAACGGCGAGTTTCGGCTCTACTACGACTTAGAGCAATCGAGCTGGTGGGTCTTATCCCCCTACAGAGATGACGGAGCACCGGCAATGGCAGAGGAAGAGCGCCTCATCATCCGACGCGGCTTCTTCCCTGAGAACGTAGTCATTCAACGCGTGATGATCGGTGGCCAAGAGTTCGTCGAAGGAGTCGTCTACGTCTCCTTTGACGCGGTTGGGCGTGCGACCGATCACACCGTCACCTTAGTTCACACCCGCTACGAGACGGTGATGACCATCGAGGTCTTGCCGCTCACAGGCTTAGTCCGTTTCCATGATGGGCTCTTCCAGCGCCAAGTCCTTGAAGAGGGAGACTTCTAAGTGCGGCTCAGGGCTACCAGAGAGAGAGCGGCAGCGGCCTTCACGCTCGTCGAGGTCGCCGTGACGATCCTGATCGTCGGCATAGCCCTCACGCTAATACTCCAGTCCCTGAACGTCTCTAAGCTCAGGGCTAAACAGACACAACACCTCAAGATCGCCAATGAACTGGGCTCACTGACCATGGGCCGCGTCTCTGCTGGCCTCTACAGGGAGCAGCTAGACACATACATCAGCGGCACATACTCAGAAGAAGGCTACCCAGAGTTCAGCTACGAGGTCACCTTCGGAGACGCCCCCTTCCCCTCCAACGACGACAACGAGCCCGGCTCACGCTTCGACAACTGGTATGACTATGACGAAGAGGACGATGACGATGAGGACGAGGCAGAGCCCTACGAGAAGGTCAAGATCCGAGTCAGCTTCCCCACATTGAGTGAGTACTCAAACCAAATCGAGATGGAGCGCTGGATCCCCTGGTTCCAGGTATATGAGGAAGAGGAAGGCAGCGACGACCTCTCCGCGGGAGGCCTTCGATGATAATCCACCACAGGCAAACGCTGCGATCGGGCTTCACACTCGTAGAGGTGCTCTTGACCCTCTTGATCATGAGCGGAATCCTCCTGGCGCTGACCCAACTCCTCACCGCCGCCCGTCGCTCCAAAGACACGATCCACAACATCAAAGAGCACCAGCTCGCAGGCCCCGCGATCCTAGATTTGATCCAGGCAGACCTGAGGGGCCTCTTTGTCTACAACAGGACACTCGTCCATCACATCTCGATAGAGAACGACGTGATGTCCGGCCTCGACAG
>JAPKBY010000341.1 GCA_028823185.1 Planctomycetota bacterium | reverse complement strand
CGCTTGGAGGAAGTGGGCTTCTCAGCAGAAAGGTGATTGAGCTCGCGCTCAATTCACAGCGCGGGGCAGTCTTCGGGTGATACGGGCCAGATCTCTGGATCATCCTAGAGGAGCCCGTGGCGGACAGCGTCGCGCGACTCTAAGCTCTGGGCTATGAGCATCTCTCGGACCAAGCTTACAGTCGTTGGCGCAGGCTATGTGGGGTCAACGTGCGCCCAGCTCGCTGCCTCGAAGGATCTCGCGAGCGAGGTCTGTTTGATTGATGTTGTCGAAGGGCGGCCGCAGGGCATCGCGCTCGATTTAAACCAGATGGCAGCTGTCGAAGGTTTTGCCTCACGGGTGACTGGGACGAATGATCCGGCAGATACCGCCGACTCAGACGTCGTGATCATGACCGCGGGTAAGCCCCGGACTCCTGGCATGAGCCGGTCAGATCTCTTGGTGACGAACGGTCGGGTCATCTGCGCTGTGGCTGAATACATCAGGGATAGCTCTCCGGATGCGATCGTGATCGTTGTCACGAATCCGCTCGACTCTATGGTTCACCTCATGCGCGCTCGCACTGGGTTTACCGCACGCAAGGTCGTCGGGATGGCCGGGGTGCTTGACTCAGCTCGCCTTCGCTATTTCGCGGCGGAGGCTACGGGGACGGCTGCGAGGGACGCAGAGGCGATGGTGCTTGGAGCGCATGGCGACTCGATGGTGCCTCTCGCCGAGCACATGAGCGTCGCTGGGGTCGCTCTAGGTTCTATCCTCGACGCACAGAAGATCGACGCGCTCAGCGACCGTACGCGACGCGGCGGGGCTGAGATCGTAGGTCTCTTGAAGACCGGCTCAGCGTGGTATGCCCCTGCTGCGTCTGCTGTCTCCATGGCCGCTGCGATCCTTCGAGATGAGCAGCGCTTGATGCCGACAGCGTGCTTGCTGAACGGGCAGTACGGGTTAGAGGGTCTCTACATGGGGGTGCCTGCGGTCTTAGGCGCAACAGGTGTGGAATCCATCGTGGAGCTTCCGCTGGCCGCAGAGGATCGAATCCAGATGCAAAAGACCGCTGGCGCGATCTCTCTTGACCTAGAAACACTCAGAGAGGCGGGCCTGCTTTAACGAGAGGGGACTGTTCTGACTGGGCTGCTCTAACTAAGGAGGGCTCTGATCAATACACTCCCGCTCGTCGTGGGTTCTTGAGGGATCCGAAGATAGACTCATGGCGATAGTCAATGCATCCGCATAAGCCAGCTGAACCTCTTAGAGAGAAAGGTCATGTCAACGCGCACCGAAACTGACTCCATGGGACCCATCGAGGTTCCCTCCGAAGCGCTCTATGGGGCGCAGACTGAGCGCTCTCGCCGTAACTTTAAGATCGGTGGCCACACCTTTCCGCGGGCGATGGTCCGCGCCCTAGGGGTGGTGAAGAAGTGTGCTGCGCTCGCCAACATCCAACTTGGCGAGCTCGACTCGCTCTCTGAGGAGCAGCGAGCTGCGATGATTCAGGCGGCTGATGAGGTGATCGCAGGTGATCATGATGAACACTTCCCCTTGGTCGTGTGGCAGACGGGCTCAGGCACTCAGTCGAATATGAACGTCAATGAGGTGATCTCGAACCGTGCGATCGCGCTGTTGGGGGGAGAGCTAGGGTCGAAGGATCCTGTCCATCCGAATGATCATGTGAATCGAGCTCAAAGCTCGAACGATACATTCCCGACCGCTATGCACGTCGCGGCTGCCGAAGAGACGGCTAAGCGATTGATGCCGGCGCTCGCGGCGCTCGAGGCATCTTTTCGTTCGAAAGGAGAGGAGTGGGCTGAGGTCGTCAAGATCGGGCGCACTCACCTGCAAGACGCTACGCCTCTCACTGTTGGACAAGAGGTCTCCGGTTGGGCTCAACAGCTCGCTGATGCGCAGCGTAACCTTCAAGTCGCGCTCCCCTCTGTTTACGAGCTCGCCTTAGGAGGGACGGCGGTTGGGACTGGATTGAACACTCATCCTCGCTATGCAGAGCTCTCGGCGCAGGAGATCGCGAGCGAGACCGGCTTGCCCTTTGTGACCGCTCCCAATAAATTTTCGGCGCTCGCTGGGCATGACGCGCTGGTCTTTCTCTCTGGCGCGCTCAAGACTTGCGCCGTAGCGCTGATGAAGATCGCCAATGACGTCCGATGGCTCGGCTCCGGCCCACGCTGCGGACTCGGTGAGCTGAAGTTGCCCGCTAATGAGCCGGGATCCTCGATCATGCCCGGGAAGGTCAATCCGACCCAGTGTGAGGCTTTGACCATGCTCTGCGCTCAAGTGATGGGCAATGACGCGACGGTTGGATTCGCTGGCTCCCAAGGGAACTTTGAATTGAACGTCTACAAGCCAGTCATGATTCATAACGTGCTTGAGTCCATAACGCTCTTGGCTGACGGCTGCGACTCCTTCCGATCAAACTGCATTGATGGCTTGGAGCTGGACGCTGAGCGCGTTGACTCTCTGATGCGTGACTCGCTGATGTTGGTGACGGCTCTAAATCGCCACATCGGGTACGACAACGCTGCGAAGGTCGCCAAGAAGGCCTATGCAGAGGGGACGACCCTCGTCGAAGCTGTGGTCGACCTGGGATTTATGACGGCTGATGAATTTGAAGCTGCGGTGATTCCTGTGGAGATGACGGGCCCTAGAGAGGGATGACGGGCCCTAGAGAGTGATGACGGGCCCTAGGGAGGTTTGAGGCGGTGCCATCGCCTTTCGCCAGGGGGCCCGTGACGAGCTTCCCAGGCCTGTTGAGTAGTTATTTGCTCGGGAATACGAGGTGGGGATCGCGGAGCGGCGCACCGATATGTAAGATCCCCAGCCAAGATTCCGCCGGGAACCCCTAATAGCCATGAAGACCAAGATTCGAAACAGCAACGTGAAGAAAGCCAGGAAGACTGGCTTCCTTACCCGACAAAAGACCGCAAACGGTCGCAAGATCAACCGTCGCCAACGCGCGCGACACGGCGCCATCTAGCTGGCCACGCCGAGCAGGCGTTGGCTATGAGATCGCTAGATACCAACTGAT
>JAPKBY010000340.1 GCA_028823185.1 Planctomycetota bacterium | reverse complement strand
ACGCTCTACAGCTTCTCATTCGTGAGCGACCGCGCGCCGGTCCTCACCGACTGCGGGGTCGGACGCCCCCTCTCAACCGAAACGGACGAGCCCATGCTCGCCTGGGCCCCGGACTCGAGCTGCAGCGTGACGCGCTATTGCAATGCGACAGCGAACTCCACGGGCGCCGCCGCGACCATCGACTGGAGCGGAATGACGAGCGTCTCGGCGAACTCCGCCACCCTCCTCGTCTCAGACCTCCCCTCGAACCAACCCGGCCTCTTCTTCTACGGGCCCAACCAGGTGAACGTCCCCTTCGGAGACGGCAACCGCTGCGTAGGTGGCGGCTTGACCCGTCTGAGCCCGGCGATCTTCGCTGACTCTGCTGGTGACGCGCAGAGAGTCCTCGACTTCACCGCCTTCCCGCTCTCGAGCTCGGGCGCTGGTGACACCCTCTGCGTCCAGTGCTGGTATCGAGATCCTGCAACGCAGCTCTCAGGCTTCAACCTCTCCGACGCCCTCAGCGCCGCCCTCTGCCCATGAAAATCATGCGATGGATCCACAGCACCTCCACGCTCCTCGCCGTCCTCGCCGTCAGCACCTTGGCGCAGGGACAGACCCCACAGAAGCCGCTCTCTAAGCAGTCGCTCTCAAAACAGTCGCTCGTGAAGAAGTCTGTCAGGACGCGGCCCGTGAGCGGTGGCTCGAACCAGCTCGTCATCGGTGGCGATGACTGCGCCTCTGCCATCGCCATCTCCGGCCAGGGCACCTTCGCGTTCGACACCTCAGCCGCAACAACGGGCACTGAAGGAGAAGGATCCGGCTGTTACAGCATGCACAACGATGTCTGGTACGACTGGACTGCTGATGTGACCGGCGTCGCCCTCTTCTCCACCTGCGACGACGCTGACTTCGACACGATGATCGCTGTCTACAGCGATTGCCCCGCAGCGAACGACGACTCGCTCGGCCTCGGATGCAATGACGACGGCGGCGGCTGTACGGGCTGGACGACGCTCTCTTATGTAGATGTCACCGCAGGTTCCTCTTACAAGCTTCGACTCGGTGGATACTCGGCGACGAGCTTCGGCACAGGCAATCTCACGGTCTCCATCTCAGGTGGACCTCTTGCCGAAGACGACTGCGCGAGCCCTGCAGTGATCGCGGGGACCGGCACCTGGGGCTACTCAACGTTCAACGCGACGACGGGCACAGAGGGCCAGAACGAAACCCTCTGCGATCAGTTCGACTCCATAATCATCGCCAAGGACATCTGGTTCGAATGGACGGCGCCTGCAGACGGCCTCGCGGTCGTGCAGAACTGCGCCGTCGCAGACCACGACACAAAGATCGCCGCTTACTCCGGCGCTGGCTGCCCCGCCGACGGGACGGCCATCGCGTGCAATGACGACTCCTGTGGCCTGAGCTCCAAGATCGAGTTCAGCGTGACAAGCGGTTCGACATACACACTTCAGATCGGCTGCTACAACGAGATCGGAGGTGGCGCGGAGCTCCAGATCGACATCTCGGGGACCGGCGGCACCGCGAATGATGACTGCGCGAACGCCGAGGTGATCACAGGCGATGGGGTTTTTCCCTATGACAACCTCTTGGCGACCACCGACGGAACTCCCCCCTCCTGTTTGCCGCAGATCGAGGCGGACGTCTGGTTCGCATGGACATCCCCAGGCACATACCTCGTCGAGGTCCAGACCTGCGGCCTCTCCAGCCTCGACACCGCGCTCGCTGTCTACGATGGCGCGCCATGCTCTGGCGGCGCAGAGCTCACCTGCGTCGATGATGCATGCGGGCTCCAAACGACGCTCAACTTCAACGCCATCGTCGGATCGACCTATTGGATCCGCGCCGGAAACTATCCGGGCAGCGCTCCGGGACTTGGCTCAATAGAGATCACGACTGACATCGTGGATCCCTGCGGACAGACGACCGGGCCCGATGTGATCGTCGGAGCGATCCCAGGCTCCCAGTTCTTTGGAGTCGATGGCTCCCGTGCTGGATATTCGTGGGCCTCGACCGCCTGCAATGTCGGCGACATGGTGATGGGCTGGTGGGCCAACACAAATGTCCACCCGGTGATCGCCCAGAACATGTACCGCATCGAGGACGGACGCTTCGAGCAGCTCGGCATGAGCTGGCTCAAGCACGGGTGGGCCTCTGCGACGGAGAGCGTCTGCTGCACCTGCCAGGACCCGGGCAACAGCCAAGTCACGGGCATCGGCTGCGCTGACACCTATGGCGCAGGATCAAACGGCGGACAAGGGACGATGGGGCCGCGATGGGAGGTGAACCCTTTCACAGGCGAGTTCCCCTTCCCCTACTCGACCGCAGGCCAAGCTGGCTCAGCGGCTTACAAGCGCCTCAGCGTTGAGGTCGCGGACCTAGATCCGGCCTTACACCCCAACGCCCAATTCATCGCCGAGGTGCAGTACATCCAACCGGAGGACTCCGAGTACGGCAACCAAGGCGACAATGTCTCCCACAGAGAGGTGATCCTCGGCTCCTTCGGTGGAGGCAGTTGGGATCTAAACCTTCAGGGTGAGACCGCAGTGAGAGAGCCCGCGCTCCTCGCGTGGGTCTCGCAGACCGGCGCCCATCTCGTAACAGTCGACGTCCCTGACGAGGGCCGCTTCCACGTCGGCAGTAACGTCACCGAAATGGGACCGGGGACCTGGCGCTATGACTACGTCCTCTACAACCAGAACTTCGTCCGCGGCATGGAGTCCCTTGAGGTCCCCGTGGGAACCGGCGCCGTAGTCTGGGGTGACACATTCCACGCCCCCCCGCACCACTCCGGTGATCCCCAGTCGAACGCGCCGTGGACCTTCTCCTCGAACCTGGACGGCACCGAGTGGCGCACGGACTCGTTCACCACGAACCCCGATGCCAACGTCGTGGTCTGGGGCAAGGCCCACACATTGTCTTTCTTGTCCGACCAAGCGCCCGTTCTCTCCACAGGAGCTGTTGGCCTCTTCGATTCGAGCGTCGCCGGACTCCCCGTCGAGGCCGACGTCGAAGTCTGGGCCCCGGAGGCCCTTTGCGG
>JAPKBY010000339.1 GCA_028823185.1 Planctomycetota bacterium | reverse complement strand
CGGAGGGTGAGGACTGGCGCGCCAACTTGAACCCGGGCTCTATCGAGACCATCACCGCCAAGGGCGAGCCAGCGCTAGCTGATTGCGTGCCCGGTGAGCGAGTCCAGTTCGAGCGCAAGGGCTACTTCTGCGCTGACCCCGTAGATTCCAAGCCTGGCGCACCGATCTTCAACCGCACAGTCACCCTTCGTGACGCGTGGGCCAAGATCGAGAAGCGCGGCGGAGCCTGAGGCCAAGCCGTCCGCTAGGCTGTGGCGATGATCCGCCAACAGCTTCTCATCTCTGCGCTCGCCCTCTCAGCTGCGTGTCAGGCTACGACTCAACTCGAAGTCTCCCCGCTCTCCCAGCTCGGTGACACCGATCGGACTTGGATCGGCGAAGACTTCTTCGCGAACCGACTCCAAGACTGGCGCATCCGAGGAGGCCGGCTCGAATGCACTCTCGGCGCGAAGAAGAGCCCGCTGCGCACTGCGCAGCTGCTCACAACAGCGCTGAGCTCCGGTGTCGGTGACTTCAGCGCGAGCGTCACGACTGGCGCTGTCAAAGAGGGCGCCTTAGAAGCTGGCGCCTTCCACGGCTTCCTCCTTGGCGGCGGCGGTGAGCACGTCGACTACAGACTCTCTGCCATGATTCACTCCAAGCCAGGCGAAGACGGCGGCCTGCTCGCCGTCCTCGGTGCGGACGGTCACGTGAGAGTGCACGACAACTCCGGCGCCTACAGCGGCGGGAGCTGGTCTGTCAGCGGTCCGCTCAAAGCGGGCGCGATCCCGGTGCTCGATGAGAGCGACCGCGAAGGCGAGGGCTATGGCGAGGCTGGCCCTGTCCCTACACAGCTCTCCCTCTTCGTACGACCCGACGGAGACACATATACCCTCCAGCTCAGCGCTCGCTCAATGTCGGACGGAGCGCTCCTCAGCGAAGCACTCTACGAGGATCTCCCCCCACACCAACTCGACGGCTGCCTAGGACTCGTATCGCACCTCGGCACGACAAAGTCCCGCTCCGGTTTCTGGTTCCAAGACTGGGCCCTTGAAGGATCAAAGCTAGACCGACACCCAGAGCGAGCCTGGGGCCCGCTCCTCTCCTGCCAACACACCCTCAGCGAGGGGACGCTCAAACTCACTGCACAGACCGTACCCCTCGGCGAGGACGAAGGCTCTCAGGCCAGCTTAGAGATCAAGCGAGGCGGTCAATGGCGAGAGGTCGCGAGCACAGAGCTGACACCTCTCTCATACACCTACCCCTTCAGAGTCGACGACTGGGACGGCTCCCGTGACACCCCCTACCGCGTGACGAGCGAAGTAAAGGGCGCCGACGGTGAGCTCGAAGAGTGCACCTATGAAGGAATCATCCGTGCGATCCCGGAAGACCTCGTCGTCGCAGCCTTCACCGGGCACAAATGCTTCACCGGCGGAAAGATCCGCTGGAACTCCGACGGTATCTGGTTCCCCCACACAGAGCTCGTCGCGGCCGTCAAACACCACGAGCCTGACTTCCTCTTCTTCTCTGGGGATCAGATCTACGAGGGTGACCTCGTCGGCGCCAACATGCCTCACAACGGAGACTCGATCGAGGACTACCTCTACAAGTGGTATCGATGGTGTTGGGTCTTCGGAGACCTCACGCGAGACCTCCCCGCTGTCACGATCCCTGATGACCACGACGTCTATCACGGAAACGTCTGGGGAGCCGGTGGGCGCAAGGCCGTCTCGCGAGACGGCATGAGCAGCCAAGACACAGGCGGCTACAAGCTCGACGGGCGCCTCGTCAACGCGATCCATCGCACGCAGGTCAGCCACCTACCCGACGCACACGACCCGACCCCGATCGAGCAGGACATCAGCGTCTATTACACGAACGTCGAATATGGGGGCGTGAGCTTCGCCGTCCTCGGCGACCGCATGTGGAAGGAGTCCCCGACCATCGCCGAGCCCGAGGGCGACTGTAAGAACGGCTTCTTCAAGGCAGAGGGCTTCGATGCCAGCGCCTCAACGACTGAGGCTCCGCTCCTCGGCCAGCGTCAGCTCGACTTCCTCGAGCTGTGGGCTTCGGATTGGTCTGAAGAGGCGCGCTTCAAGACGGTCCTCTCTCAGACCATCTTCGCGAACGTGGCGACGCTGCCACCCCCTGCGAAGACTGACGCCGTGACCCCGAGCCTGAAGGTCGTCGCCCAAGGCGAATACCCACCGGATGACATGCCTGTCTCAGATGGAGACTCCAACGGATGGCCCTCAAGAGGCCGCGACCGCGCCGTCAGAAAGATTCGTAAGGCCTTCGCCCTCCACATCGCAGGAGATCAACACCTGGGCTCTACTGTGCGTTATGGAGTCGATGAGTGGGGAGACGCGGGCTATGCCTTGTGCGTCCCCTCCGTCGCGAACACTTGGCCGAGACGCTGGTATCCCTCTGAGCCCGGCGCAAATCAAGCTGAAGGCGCCGCTCGAAACACGGGCGACTACCTCGATGGTTTCGGAAACAAGATGACTGTCTTCGCTGCCTCGAACCCAGTGAGCACAGGCGTCCACCCTACGGCCCTCAACGACCGGGCGCCCGGCTACGGGATCATCCACTTCAACGACGAGGCTCGAGAGATGACGCTCGCGAACTGGCCGCGTTGGGTGGACCCAAGCGAAGAGGGCGCCGAGCCCTATCAGGGGTGGCCGATCACGGTTGGCTTACTGGATCAGTACGACCGCGAAGCTGTCGGCTGGCTCCCCCAGATCTCCTGCCCGGAAGGAGTTGAACCCGTCGTCCGAGTCATACACGAGCCGAGCGGTGAGACCCTCTACACGCTGCGAGTTCCGGCGCATGAGATCGCTGCAGGCTTCAGGCCGAGGACCTTCTCCTTAGATCCGCACACAATGTGGGTCCAGATCGGAGAAGGAATGGAATTGCAAGCCGGCCTGACACCCGTCGCGGCCGAATGATCTCCATGCTCCCTTCACCTAGCCCCCTTGCAAATCATTGGGATCTCGACAGCGAGGTCGTATTCCTGAACCACGGCTCCTTCGGAGCCTGTCCTAGAGTCGTCCTCGAAGAGCA
>JAPKBY010000338.1 GCA_028823185.1 Planctomycetota bacterium | reverse complement strand
TAGCGGGCCTTCAGGTCGCGCACGACAAATTCCCGTAGGAGCCTGCGGTGCATATGCAAATCTCTGAGAGTTCTGAACATAGTGGCGAACTTTATAAGACGGTCTGACCTAAGGCGCTAAGGATCAACTCTACGGCAGCGCGAGCGGTTTGATTCCCATCATCTAAGATCGGGTTGATCTCAGTCATCTCCAGCCCGATCAACTTGCCGCTGGCGGCGACGTGCTCCATGACGAGGTGTGATTCCCTCAGAGTTGTCCCACCAGACACAGGCGTGCCCACTCCTGGCGCGACGCTCGGGTCAGTCCCGTCAAGGTCGAAGGAGAGATGGAAGCCCGCTGTCCCCTCGCTGGCGATAGCGATCGCCCTCTTCATGACCTCATGTATACCGAGCATGTCGATCTCCCGCATCGTGAACACCTTAAGACCGATCTCTTTCACCAGCCTGCGCTCCTCTTCGTCAACGCTCCGCACCCCGACCAAGACTGCGTTGCTCGGCGCGACCATAGGAACAGTAGCTGCGAGGTCAACGAGAGCGCCGGGTCCTAAGCCAAGGCACGCGGCGAGGGGCATGCCGTGGATGTTCCCTGAGGGGGTCGTCTCAGGAGTGTTCATGTCAGCGTGAGCATCGAACCAGATCAAACCGATCTTCTCCCCACGCGCGTGATGGTGGCGGCTCATGCCGGCCACGGTCCCGCATGCGATCGAATGATCTCCACCGATAACGAGAGGGAAGAGCCCCTCCTCAAGCGCGACTCCGACACGATCCCTCAACTCTTCGCATGAGACTGCGATCTCCTTGAGGAAGCGCGCTCTCGGGTCTTCAGGGTCAAGAGACTCAGGCTGACCGACTGCGACGTTGCCCCTGTCTTCAAACTCGACGCCTAGCTCGCGGACGCGCGCTTCAAGGTTCGCGATACGTATACCGCTCGGCCCCATGTCTACACCCCTGCGCCCGCCGCCTAGATCCATCGGCACTCCAAGCATCGCGACCTTCTTATCGATCATCGCGAGCTCCTTTGTTCATTCTGTTCCCGTGTACGCATTCTCTTGACAGCTCCATCATCCTCAGTGTGTACGTGAAGCGAGCGCGCCCAGCAGCGCCCCCTGCAAGGCGGGATCTCCCGACCGAAGCTTTGTGGTTAACTCCCGAAGAGCGGGGATGCCGCCCCACAGTCCGAGCGCATAACCGACCCGGCGCACGTCCTCTTTGGTGCAGCCGAGCGGCGCACGATCGATCTCGTCAAAGAGCACGCTCGCACCGGAGATCTCCATCATGAGAGCGCTGGCCAAGAGGCTCTCGTCGAAAGAGCCGCCCCAGACCGAAGCTCGAATGAGAGGCATCACGACGGGATCGCGCAGCTCATAGAGCACGAGCGCGAGAGCCTCATTTACGATCGGGTCCCCCTCGACGGGAAACTGGTGCCGGACAAAGGCGATGTCCTCTCGGCTCATGTCGGTCGCCAAGGCAAGGATAGCGCGCGCGCCGACGGCGCCAGTCGGAACGCCTTCACTCAAATACTCTCGTAGGGATTCGCGTACGCTCAATTTTCCAGCAGCGACGAGCGAGATCGCCGTGTCCATAGCGAGCGCCACCTCCATGCGAGGCAAGGCTTCAGTGAGCAAGCTCGACAAGAGCGCGTCTCCGGCTCTTCGGTTCATGATTTGAATGAGCGGGCTCAGCGATGAGAGGTCATCTCCAGCCAAGCTCGCACGTAGGGATGAGACCGCGGCCTGATCCCCGAGCCTAGCCATTCCAACCAGGGCAGCCCACGCAACGACCTTGGACTCATGCTCACTCAAAGAGCGGAGAGTCTTCACTGCAGAAGTGTGCCCAGATCCCCCTAGGGCATCACAGCACCAAGCTAGCTGGTCAGCGCCAAGGTCGCCCGATTCCATCTCAGCGGGCAAGCCTGCAGCGAGAGACAAGTCTCCACCGCGAACGAGGAGCGAGATCGCACGATAGCGAATGCTGTCCACTTCAGCAGCGACAGCGAGCAGCTCACGAGTCTCTGACTCCAGAGAGCTCGAGTGAATCTCAGCGAGCAGAACATTCCACTGCTTGCGACCTGCAGGCACCCAGAGCCCGGCAGCGACGATCTTGGAGAACTCAGCCGGCATAGCTCGCAAGCTAGCCTGCAAGGTGCCCTTACTCTGCTCTGTGCCCACAATGGCCAGATAGCAATCCTTCACGCCAGCACGGTCAACACTCGCGGCTGCCTTCAAGGTCAACGACTTGATGAAGCTAGAGTTTGAGGACAAATCCTCTATCAAACGAACAGACCAAGCGACGCCATCAATCAATCCATAGCTCTGAGCAGCGCGCCAGCGCAAGCCCAGTAGCAGCTCGGCTGCGGCGGTCGCGTCACTAGCCGGCGCATCTGTCGCGAAGAGCAAGAGCTGCCCCGCCATCTCTGCACGAGCGCCGTCACCGCTCTCAGCGACCGCCTCTACATATTCAGCAGCAGACCAACGCCCTGTGCGCATCAAGGCGAGGAGCGCGCACTCGGAGACGAGCGGGTCGCGATCATCTCGTAGCCCTTCCAAGAGCTCGCGGACGCCGACACCAACCTCTCCGAGACCAAGGACTGCAGCGCAGCGATCCCGTGAGTTTCCAGTAGCGACGGCGCCCTCAAGGGCAGCCCGCACTCTCGTTGAGCCAGAAGCACCGAGGGCAAAGAGAGCCGCGGCGCGGCCGTCTAGGTCGAGCCCACCTCCGTTGAGCGCAGTCATGGCTGCCATCTCTGTCCGGGAGGTGAAGGAGACGCGATTGTCGCGCTCGAGAGAATGAGCCCAAGAACCGTCGGCGGCGTCTTGCGCATATCCAAAGCTCACGAGAACGAGAGCGATGGTGATGATATTTTGGAGGGGACGAAGCATGCTTGTTGGAGCCGTAGCTAATAGGTGTTCAGCGTTGAATACATCGGCCATGAATTGGTCCCAAGTGGTGGCAAATCCAAGACTTGCGGCAACTCCGGGAGACCAAAAACCGCCCCTAGGACCCTCTCCTCATCGGATCGATGCAAACCACTACTGGGGCACCCCTT
>JAPKBY010000337.1 GCA_028823185.1 Planctomycetota bacterium | reverse complement strand
GGACGTGGGTGATCTTTCTCGTGACGCTTCCATTCGCATGGAAGCTCGTCATGGGTCCGATCACGCATGCTCTTGAAGAGCGTGATGAGCGCGCATCGGAGGCCATCGGCGCCGCTGAGCGTGCGAGCCAGGAAGCACAGCAGGCCCGCGCTGAAGTCGAGATTAAGCTCGGCGAAGCCCAGTCCGCTGCTGCTCTGATGCTCTCTGAGGCGCGCGAGCGCGCCGAGCTTCGTGAGCGTGAGATCATTGACACCGCCAAGAAAGAGGCGGACGCGATGATTGAACGTGCACGGACAGAGATCGAAGCAGCGAAAGAGAAGGCCTTGCTCGCCATCCGAGATGAGGTCGTCGACCTCGCTATCGGAGCAGCAGGCAAAGTCCTTGGCCGTGAGGCCAATTCTGACGATGACCGCAGGCTTGTCGCTGATGTTATCGGCGCGACCGAGGGGTCTGACGCCTGATGGCGAGCGCAGTCACAGGACGTTATGTCGAGGCCTTGTTCCGGCTAGCGCTGGAGCGGGGGAGCCTTGAGCAGGTCGCCGCTGACATGCAGAAGATGGGGGCCGAGGTCTCCGTCCCTGAGGTCGTGGCCTTCCTCTCAGATGCTCGAGTCACCAACACGGAGAAGGCTGCTTGCCTTGAACCGCTCTTGGTCTCTCTTGATGAGTCTGTGGCTAACTTTGTGAGGCTCTTGTTCGAAAAGAGCCGCGCAGAGGTATTGGTCGAGGCTGGTGAGGCGTTCCGCCTCCGAGTCCTCGAGCATCGAGGGGCTACGGAGGGCCGCGTTGAGAGCGCGCGCTCCTTGGATCCCGCTCAGATAGAAGAGTTGGCGACCGCGATCGGTCGTCAGCTTGGCAAGGAAGTCATCCTCAAGAATGAGGTTGATCCTAGCCTGGTCGGTGGGGTCCGCGTCTTCGTGGACAACCGCATGATCGACAATTCAGTGCAAGGTCGCCTAAGCGGCCTTGAGCGCAAACTCCGAGAAGCGCGCCTAGGCGCAGGGTGAGGCTTTACGCCTTCCCAACCACAACCAGGAACCAATAAAATGGACCTTCGACCCGCTGAAGTCACTTCGATCCTGAAAGCAGAGATTGAGAACTACCAGGGTGAGACCTCACTCCAGAGCGTCGGCACAGTGTTGAGCGTCGGTGACGGCGTCGCGCGTGTCTACGGCCTCGAGGACTGCATGATGAACGAGCTCGTTGAGTTCGGGAAAGGCGTGCGCGGCGTAGCTCTTAACCTCGAAGAGGACAACGTCGGCTGCGTGCTCCTCGGCGACTCCGCTGCAGTGAAAGAGGGCGACGAGGTTCGCTCAACAGGGCGGATCATCTCCGTGCCGACCGGCTACTCTCTGCTTGGCCGCGTGGTCAACGCTCTCGGCGACCCGATCGATGGCAAGGGCCCGCTCGCTGCGACAGCGGATGACCTTCGTCCGATCGAGCAGCCCGCTCCTTCGGTCGTCGAGCGTCAGCCCGTCACCGAGCCGCTCCAGACCGGCATCAAGGCTATCGACGCCATGATCCCGATCGGTCGTGGTCAGCGAGAGCTCATCATCGGTGACAGGCAGACGGGTAAGACCGCGCTCCTGATCGATACGATCATTAACCAGAAGACCACCGGCGGCGGGGACCCCACGAACCCCGAGCAGGTCATCTGCATCTATGTCGCCATGGGGCAGAAGCAGTCGACGGTGAAGGACCTCGTCAACCGCCTCGAAGCGGCTGGTGCCATGCCTTACACCATCGTCGTCACAGCATCAGCCATTGACGAAGCCTCCATGCAGTATCTCGCTGCTTATGGTGGCTGTGCGATGGGAGAGCGCTTCCGCGACGCCGGACGCCACGTCGTCATCATGTATGACGACCTCTATAAGCAGGCCCTCGCCTACAGGCAGGTCATGCTCCTCCTCCGTCGTCCCCCGGGACGCGAGGCTTTCCCCGGTGACGTCTTCAACCTCCACAGTCGCCTCTTGGAGCGCGCTGCGAAGCTCTCTGATGATGCGCCCAATATCAACCCGCGCTTTGAGAAGGGCGGCGGGTCAATGACGGCCCTCCCGGTCGTCGAGACTCAAGAGGGCGACGTGGCTGCCTACATCCCGACCAATGTGATCTCGATCACAGACGGTCAGATCTTCCTCGAGGCCAGCCTCTTCAACTCGGGTGTTCGCCCGGGCGTGAACGTCGGCATCTCGGTGTCACGAGTGGGCGGCGCGGCGCAGATCCCGGCGATGAAGAAGACAGCCGGTGGACTGCGAATCAACCTCGCTCAGTACCGCGAGCTGCAGGCCTTCGCTCAGTTCGGCTCTGACCTCGATAAGGCGACGCAAGATTCGCTGACACGTGGTGAGAAGCTGGTCGAGATCCTCAAGCAGGGGCAATACGCGCCTGTGGAAGTCGCTGATCAGATCATGATCATCTACGCCGGCACCTCTGGCGGCCTTGATGAGATCCCGACAGTGAAGGTTCAGGAGTTCGAGGCTGAGTTCATCCAGTACATGCGTGACTCCAAGCCGGAGATCGCTCAAGGCATCTTGGATACCAAGAAGCTCTCAGATGAGGCGAAAGCCACACTCGATGAGTGCCTGAAGACCGTCGCAACCCAGATGGGCATCTGATCGATCCATGGCCTCCGTCAAGGAACTACGCCTGCGGATCAAATCCGTAGGGAACATTCAGCAGATCACGCGAGCCATGGAGATGGTCGCGACGACGAAGCTGCGCCGATTCCAAGACCGCGCGGTCGCTTCGAGGCCGTATACGGAAGAGATCGCGGGTCTCGTCTCGCACCTGGCAAGTGTCTTGGGTGAGGACGTCGCTGAGAACCCGCTCTTCAAGAAGGGGGCAGGCGAGAAGACCGCGGTCCTCTTCGTGAGCTCTGATCGTGGCCTCTGCGGCGCCTATAACTCGAACCTCTTCGCCTCTCTTGAGAGCTGGCTCGAGGGTCGTGACGAATCGCAAGTCGACTTCTTCGTCTACGGCAAGAAGGCTTACTCCTATCTGAGTTCGCGAGGCTTGAACGTCGAGCGCTATTTGGTTGAGCCGCCTCTTGAGTCGGTTGACTTCG
>JAPKBY010000336.1 GCA_028823185.1 Planctomycetota bacterium | reverse complement strand
ATCACTCCATCAATGACCAAAATGTCCACATCCTTGAGCACCTCGCCCGGACGGACGATGGCTTCTTTGGCGTGGATAACGATGGTGTCTGCTGCTTCAGCCCAGCCCGCGATCGCCACGAGGGCGAGCGCAAAGAGCGGGGTCTGGATGGGGCGTTTTCTCATAGATCTTCCTCTTCTAACGCTGTCTTTCAGGTCCCTCCTTTGCTGGCGGAGAGTGTATTTCCGCCCAAATTAAAGGGGTCCAGGACCTTCTGCTGCGTCGTTTCTGCGATGGAGCCTATAGCTCGACCCAGATCATACGGGAAGCGCTCCTAGCAGGTATACAGCGGTCGTAAAGTCTTGTTGTGAAAAGAGTTACAGAGTCTGTCTTCGGCTCAGATTGATGCTAGGGCCTACAAACCTTGGCTGACACGCTACGCAAGAAGGGATGTTTCATTGCCCCGGCCTTAGCAAAACTTGCTCTGGCTCGTGTTTTTAGCGTTCGGATCCCGCCTGATCTTGGCTCAAACCCCTCGTATACCCCTGTGCCCTTATCAAGGGGCCTCCTCCAAAGTGCACCCCTTCCTTCTTCAGCCTGATTATTGGCGTACTCGCCTTGACCGCCCCGGCAGCGCCCAGGGTTCGCTCCTCTTGCTTCCGAGGCCCGACGCCTCGACAGCTTTTGTGGAAGTGGAAGAGTTTCGCTTCAAGGCGCATGACGGCGTCAGGCTTTGGGGAGTCCGGATGCTGGCCGGCTACCGCACTCCCGAGCTCCCCTCCAAGATCTGTATTGTTGGCCCCGCAGAAGCCATCACGCCAGAGACGCGCGCCCTCGACCCCGGGGGTGCTTTCTTTTTCCTAAGGGAGCCCGATGGCCGAGCCCTCGAGGACCAGGTCCTCGACGTCTTACGCCTCACCTGCCTGATCGCGAGCCTCGAGCGCCGCGGCGTCGAACACATCGACTGTCAGGGGATCGGGCAAGACGCGACCCCTAACCACCTCGCGCTGCGGATCGCCGCCGAGCTCAAAGAGCTCATCCTGCTCTGAGCCCAGAGGCTCAAGCCCCCGCTGCTCTCCAGAGCCGACGAAAGAAACGCCGGCGCCCCGCGCTCCACTCCGATCTTGGCAAGAGAGGTGGCTCAGAAGAAACGCCTGACTCTTCCCATGAGTTCCCGACACCTGTCAGATCCCATAGCAGGTCCGCACCGGGAATGCCTTGCTCGCGCGCCTTGGGAGCAGGATCGAAGCCGTTACTTCTGATGGTGTTTCCATGCACCCAGACTCGATCTGGCCAAGGATCTACATCTAAGCCTCCAGCCTTCTTCTTGCTCAGTAAGTTGTTCAAGGACAGCGTCGCTACGCCACAGGTCTTGTTGCTGTAGATCTCGTTGCCTGTGACCTCTACGTCATCAGCCCCGAGGATTAAGATTCCAGTGCCAGAGGGGACATTGCCCACCATCGCTCCCTCTGCTGCGAAGTTCTCGTGATTGTTATCGAAGACCTGGTTGGCTCTGAGCAAACAGCCAACTGAGACCTTTGAGGGGTTGTTTGGTAGCAGGAACACGAGCAGTCCAGCGGCGTTGTCTGTGGCGACGTTCTCTTCAACCAGCGCGTTGACGCAGTTCTCAATCTCTATCCCGGTCACATTCCTTCTGACATCACAGCCGCGCACCACCACGTCCTTGCACTGCCCCACATAGATGCCCGCATCGCTGGCACCCGTGACAGAGCAGTTCTCCACTCGAACCCCGATGGACTCGACGGGATAGAGGCCGTAGAGCCCGGTGTTCTCCGCGACCAGATCTCGCAGGGTGATCTCTTCAGAGAGGTTGAGCATGACGCCATTTGCGGTGTAGTTCGCGATGGCAAAACCCTCAATCGTAATTCCTCGCCCTGAACCAATGATCGCATCCGTCAATTCACCGCGACCGTCGAGCAGCGCGCGCTGATCACCTCGCTTTAGACCTCTCAATGTGAGGTCATCACAGTCCAGGATGAGCGCCTCTGAGTAGACGCCCGGAAGCACCTCTATCGTGTCCCCAGGTCTAGCAGCATCGATCGCGGCCTGAATCGTGCCGCTAGGGTCAACCGTGTGAGTGATCGCTGCGCGTTTGCTAACCGATGGTGCGCGCAACTTCGGAGCCGAGGGAGCGTCGCGACCAGAGTGCACGACAACCGGTAAGCCAGAGGGCACCTCCTCTGGGATCTCCGGCAGCGCAGACTCATCCGTCAGCGCGTTTAAGAACGCGACGAGGTCTGCGCGCTCCTCCCACGAGAGGCGGAAGCGTCGGATCTTGTCATCCAGTTGAGGGAGCTCGAAGTCCGCGCCTCTACCGCCACCCTCCGAGTAGAAATCGATCACCTCTTCTAAAGTCTCGAAGATCCCGTTGTGCATATAAGGTGCTGTCAGCGCGACATTCCTCAAGGTCGGCACCTTGAAGGCGTGATCATAGGCAGCACCAGCGACCTCGCCGCGCCCACGGTCTGGCTCCTCGCCATCTCGAGGCGGAACGCCGATGACCTTGAACTCTGGGTTCGCGAAGGTCGGGAGGTTGTGACATTCAAAGCAGCGGCTGCGCAAAGAGCGGAAGCTCGCGAGTCCGCGCCGCTCTGCATCATTCAGCGCCTCTCGGTCGCCCCTCGCGTAGCGATCATAAGCTGAGTTTGTCGTCGTGAGCGTTCTCTCAAAGGCCCCGATCGCCGCCAAGACTCGCTCCATGTTTACCCCGACAGAGCCAAAGGCTGCCTCAAAGCGCGCCGTGTACTCGGGGACCTCTAACAGTTCGCCCAAGAGCTCCTCTGGGTCTTGTCCCATCTCATCAGGGTGCGTGATGGGGCCTTCTGCCTGCTCTTCTAGATCAGCTGCGCGTCCATCCCAGAACTGTCTGTGGCTATAGGCTGCGTTCCAAATCGTCGGCGTGTTGCGACCAAGCACCACACCTCCCGACCGTGAGCTCGCGACTCCGGTTCCTCCAAACCCCATCCCCGTCTCACGACCATCAGCGAAGCCGTGGTCTGGGTGGTGACAGTGCGCGCAGGAGGTCTTGTTATCACCAGAGAGGAGCGGGTCAAAAAAGAGGAG
>JAPKBY010000335.1 GCA_028823185.1 Planctomycetota bacterium | reverse complement strand
GGTCGCAGGCAGATGCGCAGAGCTCGGCATTCGCTTACGCGTAGAGATGGAGGACTCTCGCTTCACGAACGACACCCTCTCCCTCTACGAGCAGCTGCGCACCACTCACCCGAACTGCGGAGTCGTCGTTCAAGCTCGACTGTTCAGAACCCTAGAGGACATCGCAGCCCTCAGCGAAGGGGAACACGACGTGAGACTGGTCAAAGGCATCTATCTTGAGCCGGCTGACGTCGCGCACACTGAGTCCGCAGCCATCACAGATGCATATATAGACTGCGCTGAAGCGCTCCTAGCTCGAGGAGCACGAACCAGCTTCGCGACCCATGACGAGGTGCTCGTAGAGCGCCTTGGAGAGGTCATCGCCAAAGCTGAGGCCCATGACCGCTGTGAACTCCAAGTCTTAGACGGGGTTCGAGCCAGCTTCTGGAGCTCGTGGCGGGACGGCAGCGATAGCGTCCCGGGACAGACCTTGAGGGTGTATGTCCCCTACGGTCCGGACTGGCGCGCCTACAGCATTCGCCGCATGCGCAAGAACCCACAGATGTTCAAGGCCGTCACGAAGAGCCTCTTTTTCGGTGATTGAGTAAGGAGCGGAGCCGCGGCTCACTTCCCAACAGCTAGGCGCCGAGCCAAGAGCTCTGAGAGCTCTCCCGTCGCGAGGATTTTATTCATCGTCTCACGATAGTCATACGCGACCCGGTGCCAGGTGACAGCGTCCTCCTCAAGCACCGCATAGCACGCGCGATTGTCGCCATCCCGAGGCTGACCGACGCTACCCACATTGACGAAGAACTTCCCATCAAGAGGGAGCTCCATCGTGCAGCTGTCCTCACCATCAAGGCCGTGGAAACGCATCGCCTCATCATGGATTCCAGGGTGGTGTGTGTGGCCAGCGACAGCAACGCCAGAGAAGCTCTCAAAGATGCCCCTCAATTTATCTGGGTTTAGAAACCCGTCTGTAGGGAGGACATATTCTCTTACGGCGTCTCGAGGCGAGCCATGCACAAAGAGAAAGCGGCCCTCTTCGTGTGTTTCCGGAAGTCCTTCAAGCCAAGCCCATCTCCTCTTCTTCGCACCGGAGGAGTACCACTTCGGGCGCATCCGCTCACGCGTGTATTCAATGGCTCCGCGTGCATGGGGATTGAAGTCCATCGCATCATGAAACAGGGCGTCATCGTGGTTCCCCATCAAGCACAGCTCTGCGCGTTCGCGAACAACGTCGACACAGTACTCCGGCTCTGGCCCATAGCCGACCACATCACCTAAGCAATAGACCTTGCTCACATCCTGCCCGTCCATGTGCTCGAACACTGCGCTGAGCGCCTCTCGGTTCGAATGTAAATCAGAGATGAGGGCGATCTTCATCAACGGTTCCCGTCATCAGCGGAGAGATCTTGCTCGACCGCTGCGATCAACGCAGCGCAAGCCTCGGTCAGGTTCCCTTCAAGACTCGCGCCTGCAGCTCTAGCGTGCCCACCACCACCAAAGCGGCTCGTGAGCTTCTGTACGTCATACCATTCCTTGCTTCTCGCGGAGAGCTTGCACCCCTTGTCCGCGAGCTCTCGCACGAAGAGGACGACCTCTAAACCCTCGACACTTCGGACGCAGTCCAAGACGTCATCTCCGTCATAGCCCGCCGCTTCCTCCGACCACGGCTGCGTCACGAGCGCTGCGCGATCATCGGCGAAGAAGTGAGCACTTGAGAGAACCGCACCGGTGAGCTTCGGATGTTTTGGACTCTTACGCTGCTCAATGGCTTGGTACATGCGCGCCGGCTCGACTCCGATCTCTACTAACTCAGAGGCGATGCGCAGAGTCTCTGCGTCAGTGTTTGAGTATTTAAACCACCCCGTATCTGAAACGATCGAGGTGAAGATGCCCTCAGCTGCTGCGAGCTCCACATCGAGACCGAGGGCCTCGTGAATGCGATGAATGAGCAGGCCCGTAGCTGACGCTCGAACATCCACAAAGGCGGCATCCCACCACGGCTCTCCTTTATAGATGTGATGATCAATCACGAGCTTCTGACTGTGGGCCTTCGCGAAGGCCTCTCCGAGGCGACCACAGCGGGACATCTCGTTGAAGTCTAAGAAGACGGCGACATCGTGAGCGGGCAGCTCTCCGCCATCCCACACCCCGAACGAAAAGTTTTTAGCTAGATACTGAAAGCGGGGCTCAAGCGGGTCCGGGTTGATGATCTTCACATCATTCCCCATTCGCTCGAGGCAAGAGGCCAACGCCGCCTGTGCACCAACGCAATCTCCATCAGGTCGAACATGACCTGTGAGAATGAAGCGGCGCGAGGTCGAGAGCAACTTCAGGGCAGCCAGCTGATCAGCTGTACATTCAAGGAGTTCTTCTTCGGTTTCTTGAGATGAATGCATCGGGACTCAGAGTGGCCAAAGCGGCCGAGAGAGGAGTGGAGACGAGCGTCAGAGTATCCCATGCCTCGTGAGTGCGAAAGGCACCTCACGAAGAGAGGCTCTGTTCTACTCCCCCGACCCATACTCGCTCTACTGTCGCTCCCCCAGAGGTGATCATCTCGAGGGCGTCATCGCTCCTCCGGTAGAGCACCATGTCAGCATATGCTCCTTCATCCAAGGTGCCGACTCTCCCAGACAAGCCGAGAGCGGCAGCTGAGGCTCGAGTGCCCATCTCGAAGGCGATGGCTGCGGAGACCTCCTGGTTAGCCTCACGCAGCAGCGCGACTTCAAGCCCCATGTCTAGAGCGGCGTTTCCCGCAAGAGAATCGGTCCCCAGAGCGACTGGAACCAAAGCGCGTTGAAAGCTCCCTAAATCAAATGGGCTACGCCCAAAGAAAGCATGTGCGCCTGGACAGTGCACGACCACAGCGCCACGGGCCGCGATCAGCTCAAGATCACCCACTGCCGGGTAGTTCGCATGTACCAAGCTGGTCCCCTTGCCCAAGAGCCCGATCTCATCCAAGCGTCTGAGAGTCCCTCCCCCCGCGCAGTCAGGCACGACTCCGTCAAAGGCGCTCGACTCTCCACGCTCCCAACGGACTTCATCTAGGCTTTCGTTCCAGTGCACTTGAACAGGTACCTCCCGAGCGAGCGCCAGCTCAGCGACACCAGC
>JAPKBY010000334.1 GCA_028823185.1 Planctomycetota bacterium | reverse complement strand
TTCTTCGGCCCGCTCAAAGGGCTCCCGCTGCATGTCGCCTTTGAGGTGACGCGAGGGGAGGAGCTGTGATCGAGAGCGACGGACAGCACTCGTGGACAGGTGCAGAGCTCATGAGTGATGAGCGCTGGCGGATCGACGCCACCCCGGCCTTAGAGAGCGACCTCGCAGCCCTCCTCGCTTGGGCGACGGAGCGCGAAGAGCCATTACGTGAGATCCAAGCCTCTAGCCTCTCGCTACCAGGCTTCGACCAAGTCGTCGCGCAAGCTCGCGGCGCCCTCGGCACAGACGGGCTCGGCGCAGCGCTCATCAGCGGGCTCCCTAGCGACCCCGACCTCGCGCAGCTCACTTACCTCGCGATAGCTTGCAGGCTAGGAGATCCACTCAAAAACTATGGACGCCTCTACGACGTCAGAGATCAAGGCGGCTCTTATCTAGATGCGCCGATCCCAGTCTCCCAGACCCGACACACGACGTCTTTCCACACAGACAGCGCACGCAGAGAGACCTTGCCCAAGATCGTCTCCCTGCTCTGTCTTCAGGACGCGCGCGGAGGAGACAGTCAGCTCGTGAGCGCCAGCCGTGTCCACGAAGAGATGCAGAGAGAGGCGCCGCTGCTCTTAGATCGCCTCTATCAAGATTACATACGGGACATCGTCACGCCTGGTACGGAGAGCACAGAGGAGGCGCTCCTCGCCAATCGATTCCCCGTCTTCCAATCCAGACGAGATGGCACAGGCCTCAACTTCCGATACATGCGCTATTGGATCGAGAAAGGCGCTGAGCGAGCAGGGCGCGGCCTCGAGTCCATCGACTTAGAGGCGCTGGATCTCCTCGACTCCCTACTGGCTGACCGCTCTCTCTACGCCCAGCTCCACCTGCAACCGGGGGAAGCTCTCTTCATCGACAACCGAGACATCGCGCACAACCGCACACCTTATGTGGACCACCCTGGGAAGAGCCGGCACCTAGTCAGGATGTGGCTCACTGACGAGCAGGTCGCATAAAGAGTCCGAGTCTTAGCGAAGGGCAGCGAGGATGGAGCGCGTGGCGTGGCTCTTGTTGAGCGTGTAGAAGTGCAGCCCAGGGGCGCCGCGCTCTAGGAGCTCTCGGCACTGCTTGATCGCGTGCTCGATACCTGCCGCCATAACGATCGCTGGGTCATCTTTAACAGCGTTTAGCCGCTCATGCAGCTCTTCAGGGATCGTCGCCCCGCACATCTTAGTGAAGCGCTCGATCTGGCTCACGTTGGTGATCGGCATGATCCCCGGAACGATCGGGACCTTCACTCCCTCAGCTCGCATGCGGTCGACGTACTCGAAGTATCTCTCATTGTCGAAGAAGAGCTGACTGATCAAGAAGGAGGCCCCCACTTCGACCTTATGAGCCGTCCACTTGATGTCATCTTCATCACCTTGTGACTCTGGGTGGCGCTCGGGATAACAGGCTGCACCGACCTCCATCTCTGTGTTCTCGCGCAACCACTCGATGAGATCGGTCGCGTGGGCGTAGCCATTCTCCGGCGGAGTAAAGGCCTCATCTCCCTCCGGCGGGTCGCCGCGCAGCGCGAGGATGTTCGTGATCCCTGAGTTCCAGAGTCGCTCTACCGTTGTGGCGATTTCACCCCTTGTCGCAGCCACGCAGGTCTGATGTGCCATAGCTCGGATACCGAGCTCAGATTGAACGCGCTTGACCACTTCAAAGGTCCGATCACGTGTCGTCCCGCCTGCCCCATACGTCACCGAGATGAAGTCCGGCTGCACAGCCTGCTTGAGCTCGGCCGCTGCCCGCATCAAGTTCTCTGCACCTTCATCTGTCTTGGGTGGGAAGAACTCAACGCTGAAGACGGGGCGATCGCCTTCGTAGGACTCTCCGATCCTCATGCCGACTCCTCTAGTACAGCCTCGAGGCCGGGACGCAGATCTTCTGGGAGCGGGATCGTCTTGATCGTGTCCATCTCGACGCAGCAGACAGTCATCTTCGCGTCAAAACAGTCTCGCTCGCCCACGCTGAAGCGATATCTGAATCCGATAGAGGAGCGCCCGACCTTGGTGGTCGTGACGCTGATCGTCGCCTCATCGCCAAAATAGAGCGGTGAGCGGAACTCCACATCGCTCTTAACGAGCGGAAAGCCAATGCGACGGCTGCTGATGAGCTCGGGGTAGCTGACACCGCACTGCCCGGCGAAGAAGTCCTCCATTGCCTTGTGGATGAAGTCGAACATGCGCGGATAATAGGCGATTCCGGCGAGATCGGTGTCGCCAAATCGCACAGTGAAGGTCTTGGTCCAGGGTTGAATCATGATTCTGCTATCTCTTTGAAGAGCTCAGGCCAAGCCTCTCTCACACTCTCGACGATCATCGTGGAGAGCTGTTCGATCAGCTCCCGCCCCTCTTCAGCGCTCGCCTCTGCAGGCGCTCCGCAGTATGCCTCATCGGCACCAATCTCGCGGAAGCTGCTCGCTCCTCCCAGCATCTTCTCCAAGAGACCCACTTGGTGCTCTGGCAGCGCCGTGCGCTTCTCTTCGCGTACAGCCTCTGGATCAGCTGCGAGGATGATGCTCGACTCATAGCTCCCCGCGTGACAGTCACCACTGGAGAACTCTGCTCCAAACCCGCCGGCCCAACGTCTGCTGGTGTTGTCTGGGAAAAGTATCTGCGCCTCACGCTCTGTCACCTTGGGTCTATCCTTCGCGAGCCCTCGCAGCACCTTCACATGCTCCCGCTCGAGGTGCCCATTTGAGACAACGAGTCGACGCAAGCCGTCCTCTTCTAAGGAGAGCGCGATGTCTTCAACAAGCGACCACAAGGTCCCGGGTCGCAAAGACACGCGTCCGGCGAAGCCTGTTGTGAAGCGCGTCACCCCATATGCCAAGGGCGGGAGCACGAACGCTGTCACTCCCTCTGCCCGTAGACGCTCCACCGCCCGCCGCGCCTGAGCGAGCGCGATCGTCACGTCGGTGTCCAAGGGGAGGTGCGGCCCGTGGGGCTCAGTGCTCGCGACGGGGAGGATCGCCACAGCGTCCGGAACGAAGAGCACACGCGCCTCCTCCCAGGTCATCTTTGCCAAATCAGTCATAGTGAGAGGAGGGTACCTCCCCA
>JAPKBY010000333.1 GCA_028823185.1 Planctomycetota bacterium | reverse complement strand
TCCCGAGGGTGGATACGGGACGGAAGGCAGCTGTGGTCTGGATCGGGTTGTTGCAAGAGCAGCCGGAGCTCGCCTCAGGGGTAAGCAAGAGACCGCCAGCAGGGATCATGTTGAGCCAGCAGCCACCACGCAGCGCTGCAAAGTCGTGCCGCTCTTTTGTCATTGGGTTGTACATCCCGTGGTTGTGATCACGGAAGAAGAGGTTGTCCGCGGAGGCCGACATCGTCCCGCAGCCTCGTCGAGAGGGGATCGGGATCTGCAGCGCCTCGCCGCTCTTCAGGTCAAAGACCTTGTTCTCAGCGAAGACTTTGCCGTCGAAGACGACGGGGTGTTGGACCTTGCCGCCGTGGTGGTCTCGCTCCCACCCGAAGCCTTGATCCCACATGCGCGTCCCGTTCCCTGTACGAAAGGCCTCGAGCTTGTAGCTGCTCTGTGAACCGGAGAGGACCAGGACGCCGTCCTTGACCGTGGTGTAGAGGCAGTTCGCGTAGCCGCGGATGTCGTGCTGCTTCTCCCACCTCTTCGTGCCATCGAAGAGGTCGAGGCTCACGAGGTATTGATCTGTGCCGTTTCGGTTGACCAAGCGACCCTTCGCCAAGCTCGCGTCGGAGGGCGCGCGGTCTTCGGCGAAGTAGACCTCGCCGTCGGAGATCGCGATTGACGAGTGAATGACCATGCCGCCCGAGTGACGCCAGAGGACTTCACCAGTCTCCGGATTCATGCGGAAGAGCTCTTCTGCGATGACCTGCTCGAACTCCCAGCCGCCGCCGTCGTACCACTCGCCGTTGCGACCGCGGAAGATGGCTTCGTTGCGGGTGATCGAGCCGATGAAGGCGCCATCAGACAGAGCCAAGAAACCCCAGGCTCGCTTCGCGTCACCGAAGCGCGGGTTCTGGGCGGTGGGGACTTGCAGTTCACGCAGGACAGTCCCTGTCGCGCCCTCGATCACCCAGCACGCGTCCGCGACCGCGACGTAGAGGTGCTTCTCGTCGCAGATCATGTTCGTCGAGTCGGCCTTTACGTTGGTGCGGATGAGATCCGGGATCTCCACGGTCCAGAGGATCGAGCCGTTGTAGGCGTCCATTCCGAAGATGCGGTCATCGCCTTGGACGTACATGATCCCGCCGGAGGAGAGCGGCGCGGGGTTGCGCGCGCCGCGGTCGCGCATGGGGCGCGGGCCGGGGCGGCCGAACCAGGCGATGGTCATCGCGCCGGTGACGAGCTCGTCGCCGCTCGATGAGGTGTTGGCGGCGTTGCCATATTGAGACGTCCAAGAGCCCGCGCCTTCGAGCGCGGCGCGGTGGAGGATGTCGACGCCCTCGCCTGAGGTCTTGCGGAGGAAGGCTACGCCACCATTGGGTGTGAGCAGTCTGCGCACCTCACCATCAGCGCCGCGCGGTCCCTCGTCAAAGGGAGCGCCCGCCGCGACGATCAGGTTCGCGAAATAGTCGCCATAGGCGAGGTCCTTTCTCCTTCCCCTGTGCATCGTGATGCGTGATCCGTAGAGGCCGGTCTCTTTCAGGTGAGCGCGCGCCTCACGCATCAGCTTGGGGCTTGATTCGACGCAGATGATCTTGAGGTCTGAGCGTGTCGCTAGCTCATAAGCGAGCCGCCCATCTCCAGCCTCGAGCACGAGGGCCCAGCCGCGATCTCGGGGCGTCTCAGCCAAGATCTCTTCGGCGAACTTTGCCAGCTCGCGGCCGCGCTCATCATCTGGGTAGGTGGAGTCTCCAGTGGCGCGCGGCGTGAGCTCGTAGTTGAAGGCGGTGTCGAGGGCCCAGGTGCGGGTCTGGGTCGGAAGACCAGCCTCATCGGCCCCTTTGATGAGGAAGTGGTAGGGGACTTCGAGTCCGAGACCGGTGAGAGTCAGCGTGTGCTCAGTCTTGGGCTCCTCTGAGCGAGCGGTGGCCATAGAGCGACCAGCTGCAGTCGCCTCGATGAAGGAGGGTGTCGGCGCCTTCGTACTCCATGAGACGCGGGCTTCGGTGGGAGAGAGGTAACGAACGCTCGGACCCGAGGTGAGCTCGAGCGAGCTGGGGAAGAGCGGCGCCTTGGCTGCGAAGTGTTCGGCTGCCTCGGCGGTCTCCATCGCTCGGTCATAGAGCAGGAGCTCTTGGATGCGGACAGGAGAGAAGTGCTCGCCGGCGTCGTCCTGCCACCAGGCAGCGGCCACCAAGGGCGTGACAGGGTTCCGGATCACGCCGAGTTCGCCGCGCGCTGCGGCGGCGTCTTTGCCATCCACGAGCAGGAGTTGCTCCCTGCCGTCGTAGGTGCCGACGACGTGGTACCAGCGGTGATGCTCTATCGAGACGCTGGAGGTGACCCAGGTCATGGCGCCAGGGTTGTCCTCTGAAGAGAGGCCGAAGCGGAAGCGCCCGTCCTGCCATCCGAGGACCCAGCCTGCGTCGTGCCCGCCGTGCTGGTCGAAGGCTGAGGCGATGCAGCCTGCGCCTTGGGACTCTTCGACGTAGACGAAGCTCTCGATGGTGATGGCGTCTGTGGGCAGGCTCTCTGCGCCAGGGTTGAGCAGCGCCCGCCCCGAGGTCCCGTCGAAGCGCGCACAAGCTGGCGCCGACTCTTCATGGACTAGGGCGCCGCCGTTGAAGTGAGCGCTCTCTTTTGAGAGGGACCCATCGAAGGCCCAGTGGGCCTGCGCCGGCGTCCGCTCGCCTGCGGGCGTCCGCGTCATCGCAGGATGGAGGCTGGCGCCCGCCTGATACCGAGCCGCGACCTCTTCAGCTGAGAGCGCGTCACGCCACAAGGTCAGCTCGCTCAACCACCCGATCATGGGGAAGGTCTCGTCTTTGTCGTGGTACGAGCCGACCTCGTAGTAAAAGTGGTCTGGGTAGTTGATCGCGCCGTTCTGCAGTTCGGACTCCACGTCCAGCTCGCCGTTAACGTAGATGCGGACGAGCTTCCCGTCATAGGCTGCGACGACGTGATACCAGCGGCCGCTCCGGAAGGGCGTCTTGCCCTTGATGTAGGTCATCAAGCCGTCGCCGTCGTCGACCCCTTTGGTCGAGAGACCGAGGCAGAACTTGTCGTTGACGTATCCGAGGAGCCAGCCCTTCTCGAAGCCGCCGTTGTCCTGCATGGCGGTGATGATCG
>JAPKBY010000332.1 GCA_028823185.1 Planctomycetota bacterium | reverse complement strand
ACTGCGAAGACGCGAGCGTCCTCGCTCTCAGGGAATTCAATGATGCGCTCGCGGCTGATCCCGACTTTGACGGGGTCATGGTCCCGCTGGGTGATGGCGTCTGGGTCTCGCGCCGCCTCCCTAGGGGCTGAGCTATTTTCCGGTCGTCGCGGCCTTGGCGGCGCTCTGGTTGATCTGCTCTAGAAGTTCCCTCGGAGCCTGTTGGTCGGGCACGGCGTCTCTCAAGAGCTCTGCGTAGCGTTTCGCTTGAGGCCAGTTCTCATCCTGCATGTAGAAGATGGTGAGGGCGTAGATGAAGTCGGGCTGCTCTCGCTCTAGCACGAGAGCTCGGAGGAGTGCCGCCTCAGCGCCTTGCCTATCTCCTAGGTGTTGCCTCGTGAGTCCGAGGTTGTAGTGGACGCGAGCTCTCTCTGGGAGGAGCTCCGCGGCTCTCACGAGCTCTTGTGAGGCGCCCGCTATGTTGCCTTCCTCCGCGAGGAGGAGGCTTAGGGAGAAATACAATTCACCCTCGGCGGGGGACCTGATGATTGCCTCTCTCAAGACCTCTTCCGCGGCTCCATTGCGCCCTTGTGTGTTCAGCAGTGTGGCGAGGTTGAACTGGGCGGGGAGGAAATAGGGGTCTAGCGTGATCGCCTTTCTGTATCTGGTCTCAGCCTGGCCGTCATCTCCGAGCTCTAGGCTTAAGAGCGCGAGGTTGAGTTGCCCGGAGGGGGTGTCAGATGCGAGCTCTTGGGCTTCTATGTATTCGGCTAGCGCCGCCTTCAGGGCTGAGAGCGTCTCCTCTGGGAGAGCGGCGCTTTGCGCTGGCGCCAAGAGACGCGCTGCCTCTATTCGCACACTCCGGGTGTCGTCGCTAAGCGCAGGGCCTGCGATTTGAATGAGAGCCTCAACGGGCGCGTTGGCCAATGCCCTGATCGCAGAGGCCCGCACTGACGCGTCTGCGTCATGCGTCGGTAGGACGCTGTAGTCAATGAGACGGTAGGCAGCCAGCTGCTCAAGGGCGCTAGCGCGGAGAATGCTTGGCACCTCATGGTCGAGGCTCAGCGACAAGAGTCTCTCGACGTGGTTGGGGCCCAGCAGGGAAGCCTTGGCGAAACGTTCTGAGTGACTCTGTTCTCCATCTCTAGGCCCATACCAGCGCTCGACGGCTTCGGCCGCCCATTCCGCCGTCTCAGTCGTGTGGCAAATATTGCAAGCGTTGGGGGTGCCAAGCTCGACGCTCAGGTCTGGTCGCGGGATGCGTATGGAGTGATCCCTTCGCTCGTCAATCCCCATGTAGGTCTTGTTGGGCATGTGGCAGTTTGCGCAGCTAGCACCCGGACTCCCTTGTGGATGGTAGTGATGAAGGGGCGAGTCATAGTCCTTTGCTTGCAAGGTCGCGAAGCGATCTAGAGGAGCCGCTGTAGCGTGGCATTGAGTGCAGACGGCGTTGCCTTCCAGGTGCAGCTTCAGGCTGTGAGCGTCATGACAATCGGTGCATGTGACGCCTCTCTGCGCCATGAGGCTTTGCATGAAAGAGCCGTAGACGTAGACCTCATCGAGGATTTGCCCGTCCGCGTGGTAGAGACCTGCCTGAACACGGCTGGGGGCATAGAGGTCCAGGAGAGAGCCGCCCCTCGAGGCGCTCTCGGTGAGGGTCGCGCGTCTAGAATGGCATGGAGCGCAGGTGTTGAGCTGTTCTCCTAGGTCACCCCTGTGGAGGCTCTTGATCAACCCCATGTCTTCGCTTGTCTCGAGTCCAGTCTGTGCCCATTCGATGTGCTCTGAGCCGGGGCCATGGCAGGCTTGGCAACCAACGTTGAGTGCTTCCCAGGTCGTGTTGAAGGTGTCTGTGCTTGAGTCATAGCCCTTGACCAGCGCTGTCGAGTGACACTCGGCACACATCGTGTTCCAGGTCTGCAGCCTCCCTGTCCAGTGGAGCGGGTCGTCTGCAGCGATCTTTTGATCCGGGTAAAGGTCATACCAGCGAGCGGCGTCGGTGTCCCAAGCTACCGTGAGCGCTTGCAGCCTCCCGCCGGGGAACTCGATGAGGTATTGCTGAAGGGGTTCGACGCCAAATGTATAGGCGACTTTGAACTCGGCGAATCCACCGTCAGAGCCCTCCGCTTCGATGAAGTGGGATCCATCTCTCATGAAGAAGCGTGTCGTCACTCCGGAGTCTTCAAAGCTCGCGTCGTTGAAATCTCCGAGGACCGTATCTGCATTCGCGACCTGCATGGCTAGGTCATGGTGCGAGCCACTCCATCCCTCTGTCTGGCTGGCGTGGCACTCAGCGCAGTCATTGTCGCTCACATATTCGTGCTTGATTGAGTCAGCGTTGGGCGCTGGGTTGTCGCAGGAGCCGAACAGGAGGCAGGAGGCCGCGATGGCACCGGCTGACTGCGCGATGCGGTCGATGAGCTTGTAGTCGCTTTGGGGCATGGGCTGAGGAGCTTCTCGCTGCCCTTGACCGTATCATTTAGGCGGGCGCTTTGATCGTTTCAGAGCGCAGCTCCTCTCTCATCAGTCCAGGCAGGGTGTCCAAGTCTATGGTTCAGATCAGTGTTGTGTATGAAGGTGGTTTGAGGACTCGTGCGACCCATGGACCTAGCGGTGCGGAGCTTGTCACTGATGCGCCGGTGGACAATTGCGGCAAAGGTGAGTCCTTCTCTCCAACAGACCTCGTGGCTGCGGCGCTCGGGACCTGCATGCTGACTATCGTCGGGATCGTCGCCGAGCGTCATGGTTGGTCCGTCGTAGGCGCCTCTGCACATGTGGAGAAGGTGATGACGGCGGATCCAGTTCGCCGGATCGGGCAGCTTGGTGTTGTGATCAAGGTCCCCGGTGGGCGGAGTCCGAAGGAGCAGGATCTTCTAGAGAAGGCAGCTCTGACGTGCCCTGTGCACCGCAGCCTGTTGGGCGAGATGGACATTCCTGTTAGCTTTGAATTCGGCTCCTGAGGTCTCTTTGACTGCCGGAGCTTGGATTTTTAGCTTTCCTAGCTAGAAAAGAGTGTGCGCCTTGGGCCTCTGCCTACTATTCTGTCCGGCCATCGTGGCTGCAGAGGCGGCCACATACCGGAGCTAATCATGTCTAAAACCTGTCAAATCACCGGACGCGGAACGCGTTCT
>JAPKBY010000331.1 GCA_028823185.1 Planctomycetota bacterium | reverse complement strand
GTCCCGAGGAAGGTGATGAGCAGGAAGGCGCCGAGCATGGGCCGCACCAAGGGCATCACCATGCCGAAGAAGAGGCGAAACTCGCCGGCGCCATCGATACGCGCCGCGTCGAGGATCTCATTCGGCACAGAGTTGACCATCGCCTGACGGAACAAGTAGACGCCGAAGGCCGGGGCTATTCCTGGGAGGATCAGCCCCGCATAGCTGTCCAGTAATCCCATCCAGTAGAGGAGCTGATAGGTCGGGGCGATCAGCAAGGCCGCGGGGATCACCAGCGCGGCGAGGACGAAGTTGGTGAAGAAGTCCCGCCCGGCGAAGCTGAACTTGGCGAGGGCATAGCCGCCCATGGCGCTAGCTAGGGTGGCGAGAATGCTGGTTACCGAGGCCAGAAAGATGGAGTTGAGCATGTGACGCCCGAAGTCCATCTCTGTGAACAGGCGACTGAAGTTATCTGTTGTTAGGCGGCCCCAATCGGCACCGAGAGGACCGTCTCCAGCGGGCAGGAATGTCGAACGGAAGACGTCATCATTGGTCTTGAACGCCGAGCAGACCAGATAGACGAACGGCACGAGCATCAAGAGCGCGGTCGCTGCGAGGAGCACATAGGTGAGCGCCGTCCAGAGGCGTCGAACAGGGGTCACGTTCATATCAGTCCTCATACCTTTTAAGCACCCTGCGCAGGGCAACGGCGAGAATCATTAAGAGAATGGCCAGGCTCCAACCGATGGCGCTGGCATAGCCAAGGTCGCCGATCTCGAACCCGGTCTGATAGAGATACATGACGATCGTGAGTCCGCGGTTGTCGGGACCTGCCGTGTTGTTCAACAGAACGAAGGGGAGCTCGAAGAGTTGGAAGCTTCCGATGATCGAGAGCAGCACCACGAAGCCGGCGACCGGCCGAATGGCGGGGATGGTGACGTGACGGAATCGTTGCCAAGGCCCCGCCCCGTCGACGATAGCCGCCTCCTCGATGCTGCGATCGACGTTCTGCAAGGCGGCGAGGAAGTAGACCATGTTGAAGCCCACATACATCCAGACACCGGCCACGATGAGACCGGTCATGACGTGGCGCTCCATCCACGGAAACTCGAGATCGAAGCCGATCCAGTTGTGAAGCAAGACGTTCAGGAGGCCGGTGTTCTTCTCGAAGATCGGACCGAACAAGAGCGCCACAAAGACGATGCCTGCGAGGGAGGGCGAGAAGTAGATGAGGCGGAACAGCACGCGCCCCTTGAGCCCAGGTCGGTCAAGGAGCAAGGCTAGACCGAGTGATAGCGGGAGCTGCAAGAGCACCGAGCCGAGGGCGAAGAGGAAGGTGTTGCCCAAGGCCTTCCAGAACAGCTCGTCCTGGAAGAGATGAATGAAGTTCCCGGCGCCGACGAAGGTGCTGGTCTTGGGCCCATATGTCTGGTGCATCGACAGATGGACGGACTGCACCAGCGGGTAAGCCGTAAACACCAAGAAGGTGAAGATGAAGGGCGCCAGAAAGAGAAGCGGCGTCCAGCGGGAGCGTCCGACCAAGGTGTTCATCGCTGCTCCTGCGAGCTCGCCTTCAGGAAAAAGTTGCGGTCCACGCGACGCTGGATGTCTTCGTGAGCTGATTCGAGCTGGCGCCGAGCTTCCGGGAGGAGCTCCTCTATCGTGAAGAGTTGCTTCTCTTCGGCGAACTCACGCAGCCTCGACAGGGCGTCACGCACCCGCTCCTTGGCGATCTGATTGAACGGCGACGACGTGCGGTGCGGCACCGAAGGCGCTAGGTCGATGTACATGCGACCCGGAGCCTGCCCCTGGAAGAATGGGTCCGGCTCATCGTAGAACTCGCGCGTCCACAGGCGCGTGATCGGAGAGATGATGCCGTTGCTCTCGTAGAGCTGTTGCGCCAAGTCCTCGGACAGATAGAGGTGTTTGGCCAACTCCCATGCCGCCTCCGGCTCGCGAGTGCTGCGGGCGATGCCGAGCATGGTGCCACCCCAGACCGTGGTTCGGCAGCCTCCCTCTTCCCATGCGGGGAGTGGCATCAGTTTGATCTTGCCCGAGAGGTCCGCCATGTCGTGTTTCCACACGCCCCCGAGCCAGTCCGGCATGATCGATGCCACCACGAAGCCCTCGAGCTTGAGGCGGTTGCCAGACGCCGTGAATTCCTGAGCGTCCACGGCGATTCGGTTGGGTCCTGTGACCCAAGTGGCGATGGTGGCGATGACGCGTGCGTTGACTTCGCCGTCGATAGCGACCCGCTCAAGATCGTCGAAATAACACCCGCCGGCCTGAAGGATGAAGGCTTCGATGGTGTCAATCTGGGTCTCCCAGACATTGAGCAAGTAGCGGTCAGGGAGGCCGTCCCCGTCCCCGTCGGCCATGAGCGGCTTCATGACAGCGATGAAGTCATCCCAAGTCTCGATGCTCGAGACGTCAATCCCAGCGGCCTCCACGAGGTCAGCGCGATAGGCCAACATCACTGGGTGGACGTCATGAGGCAGTCCGAAGATGCGGCCGCGGGACGTCCACGGGGTGAAGGACGGAGCGTTGATCTCCTCTAGGATCCCGGATTCCTTGATGCGATCTGTGAGATCCAAGAAGCCGACATCTTCCAAAGGACCCGTGAAGGCCCGGCTCGCGACGCGCACATCGGCCTCGATCAGATCAGCCACGGGTGTGTCCGAGAGGAAGCCCGAGCTCATGCGACGCTCAAGTGCAGGCAGCGACAAGAGGTAGAGGTTCAGGTCGGGGTCTCGGCTTGCATTCCAGCTCTCGACGTTCGGCACGTACATCTCGTGGTGTGGCCGAGCGAACACCCACATGTCGATTCCAGGGCGTCGAGTATCGGGCCGCAAGAGAACCAGGAGCGTCGACAGCAACGCTAAGATCACGATGGTCCATCCGCCTGGAGAGAGCGCTGCGCGGAGCGTCGTCAGTAGGGAATTGCGGGGCTCGTAAACGTTCGGAAGTGGCTGCATAGCGCGTAGACTAGGTATTCTAAACGTTATCGACTGAACGTCGTAGAGCATATCTCTCGTAAAGAGATGTCATCTAAAGCCTCAACCCAGCCCCGATGTAAATCAGACCTCGCCGAGGTGAAATCTCCTCGCACGCTGTCTTCGGCTTAGCACTTCGACT
>JAPKBY010000330.1 GCA_028823185.1 Planctomycetota bacterium | reverse complement strand
GCGAGAAAGAGCAGGTTCTTCCTGCCCTTGAGTTGGAACCTGCCTCGAAAGATCAAGGGGCTCTTGAAGGCTGGCCTTCGAAACAAGCTCCGAGTCGAGGTCAACTGGACGCCAGAGCTGCGTAAGTACGCAACAGAGAAGGTTCGTGATGACGCAGAGCTCTTCCTTGAGGCGAACGGAAAGCCGCGCGATTTCTGGAGCTGGGATTAGGACATGAGCTCCTCTACTCCGAACTTCTTCATTGTCGGCGCACCAAAGTGCGGCACAACGGCACTGCACAGCGCACTCTCCACGCATCCGGAAGTCTTCCTCTCCCCCAATAAAGAGCCTCACTTCTTCGCTCGAGATCTCGAGATCAGCGACGGATGGTCCGTACGCGACGAGAATGATTACCTAGGGCTCTTCTCTGGTGCTGGGCTAGCGAGTCGTATCGGCGAAGCCTCCCCTTGGTATCTGTTCTCTAAGACTGCCGCGGATGAGATCTATAACTTCAATCCTGAAGCAAAGATCCTGATTCTATTGAGAGATCCGGTGGACCTGATTCACTCTGTCCACCTCCAGCATCTGAACACTGCGAATGAAGACCTCATCGATCTAAGAGAGGCCCTCGCGGCCGAGGATGATCGGGCGGCTGGGAGACGACTCCCAAAGAGAGCCCCATTCCCAGACTGTCTCGCTTATCGTTCGATAGGAAGACTCACCCCTCAAGTTAAGCGGTACATCGACCGCTTCGGGCGAGACCAAGTGAAGGTGCTGCTTCTTGATGACTTACGCAGCGACGAAGACAACTATCTGCGTGAGGTCTGTCGCTTCCTAGAGATCGACGAGGATGCACAGCTCTCAGTTGGGCGCAGAAACCCGAGCAGAGATCTGACCGCTGTTGACCTCATGCTGAAGAGGCTTCACTACAAGACGCGCCTCATACCGAACCTCCAGCGCAGGATCCCGAGCAGTATCAAGAACCTCTATCGAGGGGCAGTCCGCATGCTCCCTGCTATGCGCAGCACTGGGATCTCTAACGAGCTCTACAATCAATTAGCGGACGAACTGAGGGGCGATGTCGGCCAGCTCTCAGAGCTCATACAGAGAGATCTCAGCGCTTGGTGCCTGGAGCGGCAGTAGCAGCTCTTCCGGTCACTTCGAGCCATTCAGCGACCTCTGGACGCAAGCCTTGAAACAGGAAGGTCTCCAAGCGCTCTACTTGGACACGCTGCCACTGCACTAGCTCACTGTTCGCTCCGGAGATATCCAGCCGTTTCGACCTGATCAGAAAGCTGCTGCCTCCATCCTTAAGCGCCGCGAGGGCTTCGACAAACATCTCCTCGGCTCCACCGACGTATAGGAGATACGGGAGAAGCACGAGATTACCTCCACCCGCTGGCAGTCGATGTGGCGTGTTCAAATGATCGGTGTATTGGCAGAGGAGCTGACTCGGATGGAAGAGGTCTTCTGCCTCCACAGGGCAGATGGAGCATGAGCCTAAGCGCTCCTCTAGAGAGAGGAAGGTGTCGTAATCGACCCAAACTCCATCACGCTTGCCGAAGCGACTGAAAGCATCAATCGCCTTCGCCTTCTCCCGAAGAACGGAGGCGTCCAATAGCATCTCATAGGTCGCCACGAAGCCATCGGCCTCGACAAAGCCGTTACCGGAGTAGGGCCTGACTCCCTGAAAAATGGAAGTTGAAGCCGCGAAGGACGCGCTCAATTTCAAGAACAGGTCGGACTTGAGTGGCATCGCATCGAGATCGTGAAGGAGGACTGCGCGAGTTCGAGATTCTGCAATTCCGATCGACCAAGACATCCACGCATAAACCCATCCCCAACTGATTCTCCTCGCAGCCCTGTCCTGAGAATCGCTGTAACCCACGGTTCGAACAGGAATCCCAGAGACGCTCTCCGGAAGACCAGTCACTGCAGCTACTTGATCGAGAGGGCGATCAAACACGAGCAGGATCTCAACCGCTCCAGTTAAATCACAACGGCCCAAAGCCTTCAGGTTTGCGACGGCGAGGCCTGCGAGCTCTGTCACGCAACCGATGACTATGGTGTAGCCAGGGACAGGCTCATTTAAAGGAGTCCACTCGATGAGGCGGCTCAACGAGCGCGTGATCAGACCTCTGCGAAAGCGATGGAGAAGTGTGCGCCCGCCCATCAATTCCGCTCCCTACTATCTAAGCACTTCCTAAGGACAGAGAGAGTGGGGACACCGGCTCGAACATCAAGCACCCGGCCCTCGCCATCAGTCACGATGGTGGAAGGCGTGCTTTCATAACCGAGCGTCGACTTAATGCGCTCTCTCAGAGCTGTGACAGCAGAGGGGTCAATCTCAGAGAGCACCTCATATGGTGGGTGTCGTTGTTCTATGTAGCGCTCGAGAATGTCCGCGCTCTCAGAGGGGTCGATTGAGACACCGTAAAACCCGATCGCATCTTCAGAACATTCCGCCTGCAATCGCTCTATGCTCGGCTTCGCCCGGATGCAGGCTGCGCAAGTCGTGGTCATCGTCACGTAGACGCGCAGCTCATCTGATGGATCGCCAGCGGTAATCAGGCTGGGAGACTCTCTCACTTCCGCGCGCTCAATCTCTCGATATGGCGCTCGCTGCTCTCCGATCCCATCAGGTGAATCTTTAGCGACTTCATAGATCGTCACCAAGGTTCCAGAGGAGACGTCGCGTAGCTCTGTGAGGATTCCGGATGGCCAACGGACCCGAACATGCTCGGCCATCACCTCCTCACCTAAGCCGACAATCATTGTGCGCGAGTGAACCGTGGCTCGTCCTTCTCCGCAACGAGCCTCTATCGCCTGAACGCCGACGCCGGTCTCTACTTCAATCCTCGCGCCATAACCATCCCTCGCACTAAGCCCCTGACTGGGAGACGCGCTGCGATTTCCACCCTCTAAGCGGATCGCGATGAAGCGTTGCCTGCGGTCGGTGACGTCACCGATCTGATTACGAAAGAGCTGCAAGCTGGGCTTGTTTGAAGAGGCGACTGCGAAATCCGGCCAACCATCTCGATCGTAATCTAAGATTGAAACCGTGCGACCGTCACCCGGATGATCGAGCCCGTAGATACCACCGAGATCTACAAATCGCTCCCCGCCTAAGTTTGCGAAGAAGTGGTC
>JAPKBY010000329.1 GCA_028823185.1 Planctomycetota bacterium | reverse complement strand
GAAGCTTGGTAGTCTCTAGGTTCACCCTCTCGGAGAACTACCAATGCATAAATTCCTTTCCGTGTCTCTCATTGCGTTCCTCATCGCGTTAGCGCCCGTAGGCGGTGTCGCGCAAGATGGAGCTTCTGGGCCTGATGGAGCTTCTGGGCCTGATGGAGAAGAGGCCTATGAGGCCGCCATCGACGCTTGGACGCTCGCGCAGAAGGAGCATCGCGACGCTTATATGGGCGCCGACACCGAGGAAGAACAGGAGCGCATCTGGAGTGAGGAGCGGCCCGACCCCGATCAATTTGCTTCCGCCTTCTTGGTAGTTGCAGAGGTTCATCCTGGCGGGAAGGTGGCCCTTGACTGCTTGGGATGGGTCGCTGGAAACGCTCAGGACGTCAAGCTGATCGACTTCTCGATCAGAGTGGTGCTCACGCAACACCTTCAGCAGGCTGAGCTCTCCGGCTTCGTCGACAGCGTCGCGCGCTCAAGCAACATCTCCGCGGAGCGAGCCTTGCAGACTATCTTCACGAGCAGTCCGCACCGCGATGTGAAGGGCAAGGCCTGCTACCACCTTGGGATGAAGAAGCTCAGCTCCGCGCGCCTCGCGCGCCGGGTCGCTGCGTATGTCGAGAGCGGCATAGACCCTCTTGAGGCCTTCAATGGGTATTACACGGAGGTCGCAGTCACTCGCGCCAAGGGGCTCGATGCAAAGGTCATTCAGGCAGTAGGCGAGAAGCTCCTCGATCGCGTCGTCAATGAGTTCGGTGATGTCGAAGGCCGGCGCCGGACTCTGGGCGAGTCTGCAGCGTCCGAGCTCTTTGAGATCCGCAAGTTGCAGATAGGGATGATGGCTCCTGAGATCGTAGGCGAGGGCATCGATGAGAAAGCGATGAAGCTCTCCCAGTTCAAAGGGAAGATCGTCGTCTTGGACTTCTGGGGAGACTGGTGAGGCCCTTGCCGCGCGATGTACGCGCACGAGCGGTCGCTCGTTGAGAAGTATGCGGACAAAGCTTTCGCGATCGTCGGAGTCAACTCTGACCGTGATCGTGACAAGTTGAAGGAGCGCATGGAGGAAGAGGAGATCACTTGGAGGTCCTTCTTTGACGGTGGCGGGACTGGTGGTCCCATCGCATCTGCTTGGAACGTCAGCGGCTGGCCGACCATCTACGTCCTCGACGCAGAAGGGCGCATCCGATTTAAGGATGTTCGTGGAGAGGAAATGGACGCAGCTATCGAAGAGTTGATGGGAGAGCTCTAGGTCCTCCGGCCGGAGCGCTCAATTGAGCGAAGATAAAAACAGTGGCCTCTCGTTTAGGCCTGCGCTTGATGCAGACGCGTCGCGTTGGGATGAATATGTGCGGGGACACTCGCTGGGGACGGTGTTCCACCTCTGGGGCTGGGGGCGAGCGACCGAGTCCGCCTTTGGCGCGAAGCGACAAGACCTCTTGGCCATTGAAAACGGAGAGGTCGTTGGTGTCCTCCCGCTCTCGGCGTGTCGCCGTGTTTACAAGCCGAGGACATGGATCTCAGCGCCGTGGGGCGTCTATGGGGACCCATTGGGTGATCGACCTCTGATCGCGCGAGGGCTCGTGGAGAAGGCGCTTGAGCGCGCCAGAGAGAGGGGGGTTCCTCGCCTTGAGCTCCGCTGCAGAGTAGATCCTGGCCTCGACAGCTTCGTCTCCTCCGATCTCTACTCAACCTTCACGAAGGCGCTGCCGTCAGACCCTGACGAGGTCTTAGCGAGCTACAAGAAGAGCGAGCGCCAATACATTCGTAAGTCCGAGAAGTCCCATGGTCTCCGCGTAGAGATGGGGCACCACTTTCTAGGAACGCTGGAGCGTCTCTTTCTCTCGAGCAAGCGGAGCTTGGGATCTCCCGGTCTGCCTCACTCTTGGTGGAGCGGGCTCAATGAGCATCTCACTGAAGAGTTCACCGTTCATGCTGTGCTCCGAGGAGAGGATGTCGTCGCAGCCGCCCTGACCTTCCATGGGAGGGGTGAAGCGGCGATGTTCTATATCGGTACGACGCCTGAGGCGAATCGCCAGTTGGGTGCGACGAAGTATTTGATCGCGAAGTGTTCTGAGTGGGCCGTTCGAGAGGGGTATCACACCTTCGATCTAGGGCGCAGCCGAAGAGACACCGGCGCAGCTGCATTTAAAATGCACCAAGGCTTCAAACCCACACAGCTCCACTACCGCTACGCCTTGCTCGCGGAGAAGGCGGAGGTCCCGAGCTTCAATCCCTCTAATAAGAAGACTGAGTTGCTTCGAGAGGTCTGGTCGAAGATGCCGCTCTGGAGCTGTGAATTGGCGACGGCGCAGCTGACGCGATTCCTCGCATAAGAGCCTCTGAATGGCGGCTCCTCGCCCGTCTTTTTCGTTCGTGGATCTCTCTCCGGGGTTGACCCATCCTTCTCGGAGCTTTGATTTTAGTGCTCTGAGAGCCCCTAGAGGGCCTTTTTGGTCCTTTGTTGAGAATTCATGCGCGCTGTCGGAATCTAGAGCTATGCTCCCACGCCTCAGGTCGCGTCTTAGCGACCCGGCGCGCAGCAGACTTTAAGGACGCTCAATGCAGAGCTATCCCAAGGCGGCGCCTCACATAATTTTCTCACTTGTTCCTGCTGGATAGGTCGGGAGCTCTCGCGCTTGAAGCGCGAAGAGCAATAGCAGCCACAGGACTCAAGTAACCATGTCAGAGAATCGACCCACGCGGTCGAAGGGCGCATTTGCGACCTTCGGACTGTGTAATAATTTACTTCGTGCCATAGAAGATGCCGGCTTCACAGAGCCGCGCCCCATCCAAGCCAAGGCCATCGCACAGGTCTTAAAAGGCCGAGATGTCTTAGGCCTAGCGCAGACAGGTACGGGTAAGACCGCAGCCTTCGCGTTACCGATCATTGAGCAGCTGCTCGCTAATCGAGGTCAAAATCCGCGCGCGCTGATCTTGGCGCCGACACGAGAGCTCGCGATCCAGATCCACAGCGAGATCTTGATGCTCGCTAAGTACACGAACATTCGTGCGATAACGATCTTCGGCGGCGTCAACGCTGCACCTCAGGTACGCGAACTTCGAAAGCGCCCCGACATCATCGTCGCGTGCCCAGGCCGCCTGCTCGACCTCATGAGCAGTCGGGACGTAAA
>JAPKBY010000328.1 GCA_028823185.1 Planctomycetota bacterium | reverse complement strand
CGGCACATCCCGCTCCCCTCTTCGGAGCGCTTCGCTGTCATGCGCGCGCTGCTCGGCGACGTCGCAGGCCTAGCGCTCCTCTTTCAGGGCTTCATCTTCCTCTTTATGGCGTTCCTCTTATGGCGAGAGCCCAAGTGGGGCGTCACAACGATCCTCTGCTTTCACGCACAAGCGCTGCTCGGGCTCTCTGGGCTCCCTTGGGCGCGCAAGCAGATGTGGAAGCTCGCGCTCTTCAGATACCTCCTCGAGATCTGGGTGCTCTTCAAGACCGTGACTCGCTCGAAGCACGAGCCAGCAGATCAAAGCGAGGCGCGCAGTTGGTATGAGGAGCATCGCGACAGCCCGCCGATCTCACTCTTTGATGAGAGACGGGAGGCTTGCCCACACTGTGAAGGGCGCTCGCTCAAAGCAGCGCTGACGACAGGCGACTCCTTCCAACACAAGCCGGGCACCTTTCACCTCGACCGCTGCGCTGACTGCGGATTGGTCTTTCAGAACCCGCGCCTCTCGATCGCTGGTCTCGGCTATCACTACAGGGACTTCTACGATGGAGCCGGCGCAGAGAAGCTCGACTTCGTCTTCTCCTTCAACCCCGGTTGCTATGCAGACAGAGCTCGGGCGCTAGAGGCCCACCTCGATCCGCACACCCCGCCGGCCTCTTGGCTGGACGCAGGCGGCGGACACGGCCACTTCTGCCTCGCAGCGAGCGAGGTCTTCCCCTCGACGCGCTTCGAGGTGCTCGATCTCTCCGAGGCCCCTGAAGACGCAGCCCGCCGGGGCTGGGCGAGCGCAGGACATCGCACGACTCTCCCGGAGTTCTCTCTAAAGGCGCCCGCGAGCTATGACGTCGTCAGCCTCTCCCATTGCCTAGAGCATGTCCCTGATCCGACCGCAGAGGTCGAGGCCGCGACGCGTGTCCTCCGGCCTGGCGGGCTGCTCTTCATCGAGGTCCCTGATCCGACCTGCAAGTTCGGAAAGTGGCTGGGAAGCAACTGGCTCCCTTGGTTCCAACCGCAGCACCTGCACCTCTATCCGCCCGCCGCCCTCGCCGAGCTCTGCGCTCTCCAAGGCCTCGAGGTCTTAGAGATTGAGCGCGAACTGGCCCACCAACCCACAGACCTTCACTACGCGGTCCTCGTGATCCTCTCACGCATCTCTTCGCCGCCGGACGCGCCGTGGTTGAAGCCCTCCACTTGGGACCACCACCTAGGCCACGCGCTGCTCTGGCTCCTAGGCCTGCCCTTCTTGGGTGTCGCCCTGATCCTCGACAAGCTCGTCCTCGCTCCGTTCGCAGACCGGGAGGGATGGTCCAACACCTACCGTCTCATCGCGCGCAAGGAGGACTCGGCATGAAGGACCTCTCCATCACAGCGAAGTACACGGGCCAATGCTGGGTCTTCGGTAAATTCGAAGGCGCAGAGCTCCTCGCGACTGAAGAGACCAAGCAGATCTTTGACGGGACCAACGCTGTCCTTGATCTCACGAGCGGCAAGTCGCAACCCTCCCTGCCGCACTCTCTCGTACAGCGACACGCGATGATCGATCGGCTCCTCTCAGACTGGCTCCGTCAGCGAGGTGGAGAAGGGCAAGTGCTCGAGCTCGCTGCGGGTCTCTCCGCGCGCGGTGTTCGCTTCACAAAAGATCCGCTCGTCACTTACACAGAGGTCGACCTCCCCTCCGTCTTGGGCAAGAAGCGCGAACTCCTGGCGCGCACGAGCGAAGGCCAAGACGCCTCCTTGCGCAGCAACTTGCGCTATGTATCGGGCGACCTAGCACATCTCGAACTCAGCGCTCTCGTAGACACGACCCAGCCCGTCTTCGTCATCTCCGAGGGCCTCTGCATGTACCTCGACGCCGAAGCGCTGACGCGCCTCTGGCAGCGCATCAACGCGCTCTTCGCACAAGCTGGCTCTGAATACGTCTTCGATCTCGTCCCCTTCTGCGAGGAGTCGGCGAGCAGCAGAGCCGGTCGAGTGCTCGACTTCGGCTTGCGCCTCATGACGGGTGGTCGAACCTTCGCCAAAGATGGACGCACGCGCGCTGAGCTCTCAACAGCTCTCCTCGAGGCGGGCTTTGACTCTGTCGCGACACACGATCCGAAGGGCAAGCTCGACCACTGGAATCTCCCCCACACTCGCGTCCCCACTCAGCAGCTCATCTTCCACGCATGCGGTGGTGAACTCGGAGCTACAAATTCATGAGCCCGAGCTCTGACACTGCACCGATCTTTGTCATCGGGACGGGCCGCTCCGGCACGACGCTCCTGCGCCTGATGCTGAACGCGCATCCAAACATCTACCTCACCCACGAGGCCTCCTTCTATGTCGGGCGACAGTTCATCCCGCGCCGCTTCTCAGCCTCCGATTGGCTCGAGCTCTACTTCAAGTCCTTCAGCTTCGCCTGGCTCCTCATCCATCCCGATGAGGTGCGCGAGGACCTCGCGAAGGCGCACCCCGATGGCGCCCCAAGAGCCGCCCTCCCCGACACCTACCGCTCGATCATGCGCGCGAAGGCTGCGCACTACTCGAAGCCTCGCTACGGAGACAAGACGCCCTTTCACGCGAGCTATGTCGGGCAGATCCTGAAGGACTTCCCGGACGCTCGCATCATCCACATCTTGCGTGACCCGCGACCGACGATCCTCTCGCTTCGCGACATGCCCTGGGCGACGCGCAGTTGGATACTGAACAACCGCTACTTGCGACGACTCACCAAAGAGATCGCGCCGCACCGAGACAAGATCCACGAAGTACGACTAGAAGACCTGCTCTCCAACACAGAGCATGAGATGCGCGCTATCCTCGACTTCGTAGAGGAGCCCTTTGATGCGCGCGTCCTCGAGCACACAGAGCACGCGCCGCTCGATGACATCCCCCCCTTCCCGTGGCTCCTCACTGCCACGAAGAAGCGCGGCTCTACGCCCAAGCGCAACTGGCAGGAGCGGATCCCCGCTGCTTGGATCCGACAGATTGAGAGGCGCAACGCGGCCTATCTAGACACCTATGGCTATGAGCGCGCAGAGCTGGACGTTGAGCCGAGCTTCTTCGACAGGATGCGCGCCGTCTTGGCTGACATCCCGCAAGCCCACCGCTTCCTGAAGCGCTTCATCCCGCTCGCTCGAAAGCTCGGGAGCACG
>JAPKBY010000327.1 GCA_028823185.1 Planctomycetota bacterium | reverse complement strand
TCGGGCTCTTCGGCGGCGAGGTCCTTCCACTCGCCGAGATCGTTCACGAGGTCGTAGAGCTTCAGCTCACCTGAGTGGATCGGGTTTCGGATGGCCTTCCACTTCCCGAAGCGCAGCGCCTCGGCGCCCTTCCACTCGTGGAACTCCCAGTAGAGGTAGTCGTGCTCTGCTTGCTTCTCGCTCATACCGAGCAGCTCTGGCAGGAAGCTCACCGAGTCTAGATCGTCGGGTGTCTCGGAGCTCGCGAGCTCGGCCGCCGTCTCAAAGAAGTCACCGAAGTAGGAGATGTGATCTGTCACGACACCGGCAGGAACTTTTCCTGGCCAGCGCGCGATGAGCGGGACGCGGATCCCGCCGTCATGCAGGCTGCGCTTGTTGCCGCGCAGGGGGCCGTTCGAGTCAAAGAAGTTGGGGTTATAGCCGCCCTCTGAGTGCGAGCCATTGTCGGAGGTGAACATGACGAGCGTGTCCTCCTCTAGACCGAGCTCACGGAGCAGCGCGAGGATGCTGCCCACCTCGGAGTCGACGTTGCTCACCATCGCGGCGTAGCCCTTCTCTGGATCCTTCCAATCCTTATCCGCGTACTCGCCATAGCTCGGCACCTCCATCCCCTCTTTGCCCGCTTCATTGTTCGCGTGCGGGACAGTGATGGGCAAGAAGCAGAAGAAGGGCTCATCGGCGTGCTCTCGGATGAAGCCACGCGCCCTCTCGAAGACTAGATCCGTCGCGTACTCCTCCTTCACGCTCGCCTTGCCTTGTCCGTGCTTGCCCTCGTTCGGGACGACGTTGCGGAGCTCGACGCGCTCTTCGCCGTCGAAGAGGAAGCTCGGATAGTGGTTGTGCGCGTGGTGTTGACTGAGGAAGCCGAAGAACTCATCGAAGCCCTGCTTGGTCGGAACTCCCACAGAGCCAGGCAATCCGAGTCCCCACTTCCCGAAGCCGCCGGTCGCATAACCAGCTTCCTTCAAGACCTCAGCGACGGTCACCTCCTCTGAAGGCAGCGGCTTGCCACCGTTCCCGCGAATGTAGGTGCGGCCCATGTGCTTGCCGGTCATGAGCACGGAGCGCGAGGGTGCACAGACGGTGCTGCCTGCGTAGAAGTCCGTGAAGCGCATGCCCTCAGCGGCCATCTGATCGAGGACAGGCGTCGAGATCTCTGCTTGGCCATAGCAGCCGAGATCTCCATAGCCGAGGTCATCAGCTACGACGAAGACGATGTTCGGGGGCCGCTGAGAGCTCTCTTGCTCGCCAGGTAAGGAGCAGGCGGAGAGCAAGGTCAGCATGATCAAAGAGTTGTGCATGCCCGACATCCTGCCAACTCGCCCCCTTATCTAGCACTCAGAATCGACAGGCTCTGATCGAGGCTTCCTATGATTCGAGTCATCGTGCAGAATTAGCTATGAGGAAGGACCTGGAAGGGTCCTCTTCTTGTTTCCTGCCCTCCTATCTACAAAATCCGCACCCATGACCTCCCTCAATCAGATCGCTGAGAGCATCGTCGCCAACAACCGAGGCATCCTCGCCGCTGACGAGAGCACCCCGACCATCGGCAAGCGCTTCGCTGGCATCAACGTAGAGAACAACGAAGAGAACCGTCGCGCCTACCGCGAGATGCTCTTCACGACCGAAGGTGCCGAGGACTACATCGGCGGCGTCATCCTCTTCGACGAGACCTTGCGTCAGTCAACTGCCGACGGCACCCGCTTCGCAGATCTGCTCTCCTCGAAGGGTGTCCACCCCGGGATCAAGGTCGACATGGGCGCCAAGCCGCTCGCCGGAGCTGCTGGCGAGACTTGCACTGAGGGCCTCGACGGCCTGCGCGCGCGCCTTGAGGAGTACTCGAAGCTCGGCGCTAAGTTCGCCAAGTGGCGCGCCGTCATCACCATCGGCGATGGCATCCCCTCTGATTACTGCCTCGACGTCAACGCTCACGCTCTCGCGCGCTACTCAGCTCTCTGCCAAGAGGCTGGTATCGTCCCGATCGTCGAGCCCGAGGTCATCATGGACGGAGAGCACTCCCTCGAAGACTGCATGGAGGTCACGCGCCGCGCGCTCACTGCCCAGTTCGCTGCGCTCGACACACAGCGCGTCGCCCTCGACGGGATCCTCTTGAAGCCCAACATGGTCGTCGCCGGCTCGAACTGCGCCACGCGGCCCAGCCACGACGAGGTCGCTGACGCGACGGTCGCGCTCTTCAAAGAGTGTGTCCCGACCGCTGTTCCCGGCATCGTCTTCCTCTCGGGTGGACTGTCTGAGGAGGACGCCACCGCGAACCTCTCAGCCATGAACGCCCGCCACAAGGACCTTCCCTGGAAGCTCTCCTTCTCTTATGGCCGCGCCCTCCAGCAGGCTGCTTTGAAGGCTTGGGTCGGCGAAACCGCCAACCTAGACGCTGGCAGAGCCGCCTATGCCCACCGTGCCAAAATGAACAGCCTCGCCTGCTCCGGCACCTACGCATCTGAGCTGGAGACGGCCTAACAGCCCCTTCAGGGTCTTTTAAAAGACCGCAAATAACGCTGAGTTCTAACGTAAGTTATCCTTTCGCCTAATCGATGGACCTATGTCATCGTGACAGCAACTACTGGCCACACTCCTGTGGCCAAAACCAAGTAATCAAATCATGAAACAACTACTTCTTCTCCTCCTGAGCCTCGGCAGCGTATCGCTCGTTGCCTGCCAGGACACGGGACAGACCAACGAGGTCAAAGACGCCTCCTCGGTCACCCTCTCCATCACCGGCATGACATGACGTGGGGGGTGCCCCCCTGGAGTGCAGTCTGCACTCAAGAAAGTTGATGGTGTCGAAGGTGTCACGGTGGACTTCGCTGCTAAGACAGCGACGATCACAGGCTCAGGCCTTAACGAGGCAGCCCTTGTAGGCGCCTTCGAAGGCCACAAGAAGTTTGGCGCCTCCGTGAAGGAGTAACCCTCGGGTTCATGAGTTAAAGATCGCGGCCCCAGCCTCTAGAGGTTGGGGCCGCTCTCTTTTGCCCAAGCTCTCTCCGAGGCCTGCCCAAAAATCGAATCTTCTCTAGATCAGCTAGAGACAGAGGCTCACACCCGGCCGCTCTTCGAGGTAGACTCAAAGCTCACAGCGGAGGCGTGGCAGAGCGGCCGAATGCACTGGTTTTGAAAACCAGCGTGGGGTGACCTAC
>JAPKBY010000326.1 GCA_028823185.1 Planctomycetota bacterium | reverse complement strand
CCGAGGACAGCCTCGTATAGGTTCGCGAGGACAGAGCGCGGCAACGTCGCCCGCTGCATTCCATGTCCAAGGGTGGCGCGCTCTCCGAGCTCGAGCGCGGCCGCAGCCTCTGCGAGCCCGCGTCGAGAGACGATCACCGACTTCATGTCAGTCATAGGTCCCTCTGCGAAGTGCTCCTCATCGTTGAAGAGTTCCTCAGCGATGATGAGGTCTAAGATCGCGTCTCCAAGGAACTCTAAGCGCTCATTGTCCTCGCTCGCGTGGGTCGAGGAGTGGGTGAGCGCGAGCGCGAGGAGCGACTCATTTTGGAACTTGTGCGGAAGGTCCATGAGGGGGCGAGTATACGACGGCTCAAGGGGTGACTGGACCTAGGGAGCGTGATGGAGAGGATGGTCAGCTATGGAGGACCTCAAAAGAGGAGCGCCAGGGCCTTGAGCGGCGGAGTCAGCGGGACGCTCTCGGCGAGCGATTGTTCAATGGGCTTGGAGCGACGGGCGCTGAAGTCGGAGGGCAAGAGGATGAAGAGGCTTCGGGCTCTGGGTGGACTCGCCCCTGGATCTCGACAGTGCTCTGCCTGCAGTACTCTGCCTGCAGTACTCTGCCTGCAGTGCTCTTCGCGTCTCTGCTGCTGTTTGGCCTCGTTCAGGGCAAGCGCAGGCTTATTTCTCCCCGCCCGGGATGACTGTGTTTAAGTCTCTTAACAGCAGTGGTTTAAGTTCTCTTCCTCTCGGGTGAAGGCGTCCTAATGGCCTCAACAAAGGCAGGGTTCATTTCAGCTTTAGGAAGGGGCTGGTGTGGATATCCAGAAGAGGTCCTATGATATGGGGGACAGCCGACGTGAATAGAGCGGCTGTAATAGCACTTAGACAACTAATAACGAGCACAATCCTTATGTGGCACAAGACACTTAGCGGCGGCGCCCTCGCGCTCGCCCTGTTCCTCTTGGGCGCGCCTGCTGGCGCAGCCCCCCAATGATGTGGTGGAGGCGGCGCTTCCGGCGCATCGGGACTTGGTGGTCCCGGCGCGATGGGTGGTGGCGGCTCCGAAATGTCCAGTTGGGCACGCGGAAAAACAAGCACATCAAGACTGAACGCGGATTGGCAAGAGCCTCTCGTCAGCGCAGAGAAGAACCTCGAGCTCCAAGAGGCGCTCAAGACGCTGCGTGGTGAAGACCCGCGGCCGCTTCTCATCCTGAGGGATTGCGATGGCTGCAAGAACAAAGAGGGCGACCTCCTCAAGCGGACGCTCCTCGACGAGCGCCTTCTGCTTGCTACGGGATGGTTCCATTGCGTGCGCTTTTCGCATGACGTGGTGAACCCTGAGCACCCCTTCAGCGTCATCTTCGAGCACGAGCGTCACCCGCACATCGCCATGTCCTCATGGGACCTGAAGACCTTCATCCAGGTGCCTCGCGCCGGGCAAAAGGACGTCTGGAAGTCGATGAAGCGTGTCATGGGTAAGGACTACAAGAAGAGTCCTGAGAGCGCCATGAAGGGCATCATGAAGCTCCTCGTCGAGTACGACGCGATCGACGATCGCGAAGAGGCCTTGAAGATTCAGGTCAGCGCCAAGAAAGAGCGCGGAAAGACAGCGCGAGTCAAGATCTTGCAGAAGGAGCTCGCCATCCTCGCAGAGGAGCGCGAAGAGTTGATCGAAGAAGAGGCGTCCCTGAAGGAACTCGGCTTCAAGAAGATCAAGGAGCGCGAAGAGCTCTTGGGCTCGAACGCCTGATCACAGACCCTCTCTAATACAAGAGGCGCGCCCATGAAGGGTGCGCCTCTTTCTTTATGTCCTGACTTGGGCGACGCCTTCAAGAATACGTATCTGAAGCGCCTAGATGGATCAGCTGCTGAGACCCTCGAGCAATTCCCAGCGCTTCATCTTGTGCTCCAGCTCCCGCTCCAGCTCCTCGAGCTTTGCGCGGTCAACTCCTTGCTCTGATTGCGGGCGCTTGTAGTAGTCGGCATCCGCAGTGAGCACTAGGAGGGCGTTCTTTTGTGATTCCAATGACTCGACAGCGTCGGGTAAGGCCTTGAGCTCGTGGGATTCGGTGAAAGTCAGCTTGCGCGCCTTGGTAGAGGTCTGATGGCTCTGAGCCTTCTTCTGCTTAGCGCCTCCTCTTTGCTTGGATTGAGTGTTCGCGAGCTCTTCTGTGCGTCGCTTTAGCACACGCTGCCAATCCATGTAGCCCCCCATGTACTCTCGCCATACTCCAGGCCCAGCCTCTTCATCAGGCGCCAAGATCGAAGTGACGACGTTCTCAAGGAATTCACGGTCGTGGCTGACGAGCAGCAGCGTGCCCTTATAGCTAGAGAGCAGCTCTTCGAGCATCTCTAGCGTCTCTAGGTCTAGATCATTTGTCGGCTCGTCCAGGACGAGGAGGTTGCAAGGGCGCGCGAGGATTCGCGCCAGCTGAAGGCGGTTGCGTTCACCACCCGAGAGCTTCGTGATCTCGCCGCGCACTTGATCCGGCGTGAAGAGGAAGTCAGCGAGGTAGCTGATGACGTGCCGCTCTATACCGTCGATGGTGAGGCTGTCGCCAGCTCCAGTGACGTTCTCTCCGACAGTGCGTTTTGGATCTAAGCTCTCGTGGAGCTGATCAAAGCGCGCGACCTCGAGCTTTGTCCCGTGGCGGATCGAACCGCTATCAGGCTTTAGTTCAGCGAGGAGCAGTGAGAGCAGGGTGCTCTTTCCTGCGCCGTTGGGGCCCACGATCCCGACGCGATCTCCACGGACTAGCTCGAAATCGAGGCCTTTGAAGAGGGTGTTCTCACCGTAGGCGAAGTCTAGGCCGAGGGCGCGCAGGACGAGGTGCCCTGAGCGCTCATTCTCTTGTACTTTGGCGCGCGCTTGGCCGACTTGGTTTCTCCGCGTAGTGCGCTCATCACGTAGGTCTGTCAGCGCTCGAACTCGACCCATGTTTCGGGTCCTGCGCGCGAGGATGCCCTTTCGGATCCAGACCTCTTCCTTAGCTAGGTGTTTGTCGAACTCGGCGTTTCGCTTCTCTTCATCAGCGAGGTCTGAGGCCTTGCGCTTCAGATAGGTGCCATAGTCGCAGTCGTAGCTCTTCAGCTTGCCGCGGTCGAGATCCAAGATGCGCGTCGAGAGCTTGCGGAGGAATGCGCGGTCGTGCGTGACGAAGAGGAGGGCGGCTCGTCTCTT
>JAPKBY010000325.1 GCA_028823185.1 Planctomycetota bacterium | reverse complement strand
GAGAAGCCCTTCGCGATGAATGTTCGCGAGGGAGAAGAGATGGTCGCTGCGGCCCGCTCTGCGGACACATTCCTCTGCGAGGCCATGTGGACACGCTTCTTGCCTGGAACTCGACGCGTACGCGAGCTGATCGCTTCGGGCGCGATCGGAGAGCCGCGACAGCTCAACTGCGACTTCGGCTTCCGCACTGACTTTGACCCTCTGAGCAGGCTCTTCAATCCAGCCCTAGGCGGCGGCGCTCTCCTCGATGTCGGGATCTACTGCGTAGCCTACGCCCACATGGTTTTCGGGAGCGCTCCTGCTGAGATTCAGTCGGCAGCTCACCTAGGCGAGACCGGCGTCGACGAGCAGTCCGCATATCTCTTCCGATATAAGTCCGGAGCCATCGCCCAGCTGTCTTCTGCGACTCGCACCCAGACATCGCACAAGGCGACCATCTCAGGGACGGAAGGGTCGATCGAGATCCCGAGCTTCTGGCACGCGCAAGAATTGATCGTGAACGGTAAGCGAGAGCGCCATCCCTACAAGGGCAACGGCTACACGCACGAGGCGATCGCTGTCGGCGAAGCCCTCAGCAGTGGTCAGACTGAGTGCGCGGAGGTCCCCCTTGAGGAGACGCTTCAGATCGCGCGCAGCTTAGATGAGATCCGCGCCCAGTGGGGTCTCACCTACCCCGCAGATGAGGTGAGAGAGTGAGAGCCCTCTCCCTCGCCGGGCTCTGCCTCTTGGTCGCTTGCAGCGCTCCCCTAGAGCTGCCGAAGCTCGACGAGAGCACCCCCTATGTGGCCCCCATGGACCTGCCTGCCATCGAGGGACTCCCGGAGCTCTTGACCCTCTCCACTGGTGAGACCGTCCGGAATGAGCGCGACTGGCTGAAGGCTCGCCGCCCTGAGATCGCCAGAACAGTCGAGCACTATGTCTATGGAACAGCTCCCGAGGCTCCGGCGGCAGTGCGCGCCGTCGTCACGGAAGAGTGCATCACAGATGATGGCAAGGCGCGGAGAGAGCAGATCCGCCTCCATGTCGCTGAAGGGATCGCTATCGACCTCCTGATCTACTCTCCAGTCGGAGTCCCGAATGCTCCCTGCCTACTAGGCCTCAACTTCTGCGGAAACCACGCCACTACCCACGACCCAAAGATCCAATTGACTGAATCTTGGATGGCTCATGGTCGCGGAGGAGATGACGGCGAGGCGACCGAGTCACAGCGAGGGAGGCAAGCTGAACGCTGGGACATTGAACAAGCCATCGCGCGGGGTTGGGCCGTCGCGACCTTCTACCACGGTGATGTAGATCCGGACACATGGACCACGAGTGAAGGGATCCGCGGCCCGCGATCAAAGACAGCTTCTTCAGAAGCAGGTGAATACACATGGGGCACCCTCCGCGCTTGGGCTTGGGGGCTCTCGCGCGCGCTCGACCACCTCGTCGCGCACCCAGGGATTGATGGCGAGAGAGTCGTCGTCCATGGGCACTCCAGAAATGGAAAGACCGCGCTCGTGGCGGGTGCCTATGACCAGCGCTTCGCCGGCGTCATCTCAAACCACTCAGGCTGCGGTGGCGCTGCCCTCTCGCGCCCTGCTAGAGGCGAGACAGTGCAGGTGATCGTCTCTGGGATCGGATATTGGTTCGCAGAGGCTTTCTGGAGCTTCGCTGATCGCGAGGCTCACCTCCCCCTCGATCAACACTTCCTGCTCGCTCTCATCGCTCCTCGTCCGCTGCTCGTTTGCTCAGCCATCGAGGACGAATGGGCTGACCCCCTCGGTGAGTTCCAAGCCGTCCAAGCAGCGGCGCCCGCTTGGGAGCTCTTCGGGCACGCCCCCTTCAAAGCAGAGAGCTTTCCAGAGACAGGGCAGCTCGTCGGAGAGCGCGCCGCGTATCACGTGCGCGAGGGCAAACACAGCGTGCTCAGCGAAGACTGGGCCCTCTGGCTGACCTGGGCAGAGCGGCACGTCCGCTGATTCAGCGGCGACCGGCCTCAATCCTCGAGCTCAACAAGAGCAAAGGCTCTAGCGACCGCACAGAGATGCTCGTGCTCCGGGCGCCTCCCTTAGGAGAGAGGTCTTCAATGCGCGCGCACTCTTCACCATCGATGAGGATCTTCAAGCTGCCTCGAGCCGAGTTCGCCTGCATTGTCACGCGATATGTCTCCCCCGGAGAGAAGCCCTGAAAGTCATCGCCCGCCCCTTTGAGGGCCCGTTCCACCACGCCATCGAGTTCACGCGAGCCCGCGCACACTCGACCAGAGGCTTCCTCGCCGGTCAGGAAGACCGCATGGAATCCGATCGCGCTCACGACCACGATCCGGGCCCGGGCATCTAAGGGCACACTGAGCTCAAGCTCGACCTCGACTACGCCTCTGTCTATCCGGACAGGGTCACGAAGCATCAGCGTCGGCGCACCCGAATCCAACATGTCTCGGACACCAGCCCGGCGCGGTGCCATCCAACCCGACCCAAGAGCGATCCACTCTCCAGCGCTCCAAGCTCCTTCAACCTCCTCTTCAAAGCGTTGAGAGAGTTCCACTCGTCCCCGACGAGGAAAGCTCAGCGTGTCAGCATGATATGACTCCCTAAACTCTTTCATCGTTGAAGGCTGCGCGGCCTTCTCAAGCCCATCACGCCACTCAAAGACAGCAACTCTTTGCGATCTATCTAGGACATCAGCGTAGTCACGCAAGAAGGAGTTCACTCTACGAAGAGCCTTAGAGACGCTCCCCTCAAGCTTCCGGTCAGTGATGTTTGATTCGATCCAACGTACTGCCCAGGCGCGTCGCTCTGAGGCGCTCTCAAGCTCTTCCGCGAGGAGCGGGCCGATACGAGCTGAGAGCTCATCTCCTAATCGAGTCGCAGCGTCCCGAAGAACGATCTTCTGAAAGTAATTATCTGCTCCGACATAGTCGCCTTCATTCAGGCGAAGGAAGGCGACAGCAAGACTGGGACTGCCTCGCCCTGCGAGCAGCTCTAAGGACGCTCTGCTGACCCGCTTCACGCCCCCATCGGCCGCAGCCGGCCCCGCGAGTCTCCACGATCGCTCTGAGCCTGGAGCGATGCTCACCCAGAACCCCTCAAAGGAAGGATCACCCTCAAGCCGCACGGCGCTCTCAATAGAGAGGCCTCCCTCTTGAAGCTTCACTCCCTCGTCCACTCCGCGCACCACCGCGCCCCTCGCCTCTTCTAGAAAGTC
>JAPKBY010000324.1 GCA_028823185.1 Planctomycetota bacterium | reverse complement strand
TCCTCTGCTGGACTCCTCCTTCGACGGGGGAGCGCTGAGATTCATCAAGGAGGGCTCGTGCCTCTGCTTTTAAGAGCAACCTTAGAATTCCCTGAATGAGTGGGCCGCTGCTCGTTAAATTGAGGCCAATGCTCTTAGCTCAACAAGACCTCCTGAAGAGGCAATCCTCTTGAAGCTCGCCCAGTCCATGTCATCCCTGGGGACCGAGACGGCCTTCGAGGTCCTCGCGAAGGCCAAGGCCTTAGAGGCGCAAGGGAAGGACATCGTTCACCTTCACATCGGCGCTCCCGATTTTCAGACGCCTCCGAATATCGTTGAGGCTGGTCGGAAAGCCCTCGCCGATGGCTGGCATAAATACACGCCAGCGAAGGGGATCCTTGAGGTGCGCGAAGCCGTCTGCGAAGACATCGCGCGCTATCGTGGCGCAGAGGTTCACCCTGACAAGGTGCTCATCGTGCCGGGGGGCAAGCCGACGCTCTTCTACGCGATCCTCATGTTTGGTGAGCCTGGCGCAGAGATCATCTATCCGAATCCGGGCTTCCCGATCTATGAGTCGATGATCCATTTTACGGGGGCGAAGGCTGTCCCGATGCGGCTCGCTGAGGAGAACGGCTACAGCTTCTCCGCAGAAGAGGTCCTCGCGCAGATCACGCCGCGGACACGACTGATCATTATCAACACGCCTGCGAATCCGACTGGCGGGGTCGTGCCACGCAGTGAGATGGACCGCCTCGTGGAAGGCCTAGAAGCGCACCCTGATGTCGCGATCCTATGCGATGAGATCTATTCACGCCTTCTCTACGACGGCGAAGAGCACGTCTCTATCCTGCAATATGAGTCCGTCGCCGACCGCGCGATATGCTTGGATGGCTGGAGCAAGACCTATGCGATGACGGGCTGGCGTCTGGGTTGGGGCGTGTGGCCCGAAGGCCTCGTGGCTGAGGCGGAGCGCTTGCAGATCAACTGCGCCTCTTGCGCGAATGCTGCGACACAAATCGCTGGAATTGAGGCGCTCAGAGGTCCACAAGACGCCGTAGATGAGATGTGCGCGGCCTTTGATGAGCGGCGTAAGATCATCGTTGATGAGCTTAACGGCGTCCCGGGCTTCTCTTGTTCGATGCCAAAGGGCGCCTTCTATGCCTTCGCAAATGTGAAGGGGACAGGCGTCAGCTCAAAGGAGCTTGAGGATCGCTTCTTGCAGGAGGCGGGCGTGGCTTGTCTCTCCGGAGCGAGCTTCGGCGCGTTTGGAGAGGGCTATCTGCGCTTCAGCTATGCGAACTCTGCAGAGAATATCCGCGAGGGAATTCGTCGTATCCGAGAGTGCCTCGAGGCCTAGGCTGCGCTGATGAAGATATCTGATTTTCGTAGCGACACCGTCACGTGCCCCACAGATGAGATGCGGAGCGCGATGGCATCGGCTGAGGTCGGTGATGATGTGCTCGACGGCGACCCGACGGTCGCTCGACTCGAAGCGTTTGCGGCGGAATGGCTCGGGAAAGAAGGCTCGCTCTTCGTCCCGTCGGGGACGATGGCTAATCAAGTAGCGCTCGGTGCGTGGACTCGCCCTGGGGATGAGCTCATCTGTGAGCGAGGTGCTCACATCGTTAACTATGAGGCTGGCGCGTCGGGCTATCTGCACGGCCTCCAATCCATCACGCTCGCTGGGCAGCTGGGAGCGCTCGACGCGGATGAGGTGCGGTCCGCTATCAAGCCTGACTTTATTCACTGCCCCAAGACGGGCGTCGTTTGCATGGAGCAGACGCATATGAGCTCTGGCGGTAGCGTGGTCCCAATGACCTCGATGGTTGCGGTCAAGGAGCTCTGCTCGGAGTCGGGCGTCCCTGTACACCTTGACGGCGCACGCTTGGGGAACGCGGAGGCTGCTAGCGGCGTGAGCGCTGCTGCGTGGGCTGCTACGGCGGATTCCGTGTCCGTGTGTCTCTCGAAGGGGCTCGGTGCTCCTGTCGGGTCGTTGGTGGCAGGGGATGCGGACTTCCTGCTGCGCGCGCGAGTCGTGCGGAAGCGCCTCGGCGGCTGGATGCGCCAGGCGGGGATCATCGCCGCTGGAGGGCTCTATGCCTTAGAGAACCATCGGGAGAGGCTCGGAGAGGATCACGCCCTAGCGAAGGAGCTTGCGGCTCGCCTCGATCAATTTGATGGCCTCAGCTGTGACCCAAGCGCGGTTCAAACGAACTTGGTGATCGTCGAGGTGTCCAGCGGAGCGCCCGCCCTCGCTGAGCAGCTCGGCCTGCGCGGTGTGAGGGTCATGGCCCTCTCTCCAGGGACGCTCCGATTTGTGACACATATGGACGTCGGGGCTGATGATTTGGACGCCCTCGAGCGCTCGCTCCAAGAGATCTTTGGTGGGTGACCCAGGCTGGCGTCTGCTGCGTTATCTTATGAGGTGAAGGAGTGAGAGGCTTAACCGGTTTCATCAGCACAATCTCTCTTAGCATTACATGGGCATCTTCAAGGCATACGACATTCGCGGGCTTCACCCCAGCGAGATAAACCCCGACATCGCGCGCAAGATCGGCCGCGCCTTCTCTGATCTTCTCGGGCCCGGGCCTGTGATCGTCGGCAGAGACGTGCGCGTGCACTCACCTTTGATCGCCGAGGCCGTTCGCGCCGGGCTCTGCGACGTGGGACGTGAGGTGATCGATATCGGGCTGGCTTCGACTCCGATGGCTTATTACGCGATCGGCTCAAGAGAGGTCGCTGGAGGCCTCGTCGTGACAGCGAGTCACAACCCGGGGGAGTACAACGGGATGAAGCTCTGCCGTGAAGGTGCGAAACCTATCGCGTACACGACTGGTATCGACCTGATCGAGGCCGCCTGCGCTGGCGAAGGCCCGCCGTCAGGCGCGACGAGTGGGAGCGTAGAAGTCATAGACTTGACCGCTGATTATTTTGCGCACGTGGCCACTTTTGCCCACTTGACTGAGCCTGTGAAGGTGGCGATCGATGCGGCAAATGGGATGGCTGGGTACACATTGCCGGGCATCCTCAAGCTGATCCCAGAGATTCAAGCTGAGGCGATCTTCATGGAGCCTGACGGGACCTTCCCGAATCATGAGGCGAACCCTCTGAAGGAGGAGAACCTGGACCCAGTCAGGGAGCTGATCGCGCAGACAGGCGCGCAGGTGGGCGTGAGTTTTGATGGAGACGCTGACCGCTGCTGCTTTGTTGAC
>JAPKBY010000323.1 GCA_028823185.1 Planctomycetota bacterium | reverse complement strand
AGAGGCGACCCATGCGTGCGCCGCCTCGTGGATGCCGAGGGAGAGAATGAGGATCGCGATGACGAGCGCACCGACCGTCAGCTCGCCATTTGAGAGCGCGAGCGGGAGGCCTGAGACGGCTGTTGAGAGTGTGTAGATGATGTTGCTTTGCCTTTTTGGGTCGCCATTCAGTGGCCCTGTAGAGGCGCGTGATAGCAAAGGCGCAGCAGAGGGACAACCGCGCAGGGCTTCTTGGCTCCAATCGGGCTAGAATCCTCGCCGTCTACCCGCCCTCCTCGGGAGACCAAGAACAGGAAAAAATAGGCCATGGCGACCCCGAGAGATTCCGAACCCCATCCCGACCACAGGATCGAACGAGCCCGAGAGGTCGTGCGCCTAGAGGCCAAGACAATCGCCGCCCTCGAGCCGCGCCTGGACGCTCGCTTCAGCGAAGCCTGTGAAGAGGTCCTGCGCTGTGAAGGACACATCGTCGTGTCCGGGATGGGCAAGGCTGGCCTCATTGGGCAGAAGATCTCTGCGACGCTGGCCTCCACAGGGACCCCCTCAATCTTTCTTCACCCGGGGGAGGCGCTTCACGGAGACCTCGGAAGGATCAGGGCCAAGGACGTCGTCTTGGCGATCTCTAACTCTGGCGAGACGGGCGAGCTCAACGCGCTGGTCCCTGTCGCGCGAAGAATAGGCGCACGGGTCATCGCGCTCACGGGGAATGGGAACTCTACGCTCGCTAAGCTTGCCGATGCGGTGCTCGACTACGGCGCGGTGGAAGAGGCCTGTCCGATGAAGCTCGCGCCAACCGCCTCAACGACCGCGATCTTGGCTTTCGGAGACGCGCTCGCCATGGTCGTCTTGGCGGAGCGTGGCTTTGACCGAGAAGACTACGCGCTCTATCACCCGGCCGGCGCGCTGGGCCGTCGCCTGATGCGAATCGAAGAGGTGATGCGCGCGGGGGATGAACTCCCGCTCGTTAAAGCAGAACAAACAGTGTCAGAGACATTGATCACAATGACGAAGACGCCTGGCCGACCAGGAGCCGCGCTCATCATTGACGGCGCCGGCGTGTTAACCGGAATCTTCACCGACGGCGACTTAAGGCGGATACTGCAGGGCGGGCACCGAGAGATTCTTGACGCACCTGTTAGCGAGGTGATGGGCAAAGACCCCAAGAGCGTGACATCAGATCAGCTCGTCGAAGAGGCGAAGCGGCTCATGCAAGAGAGCAAGGTTGACCAGCTCCCTGTCGTTGACGAAGCAGGGAGAGCGGTCGGGCTCTTGGACGTACAAGACCTCCTCGAGATCAGGCTCTAGTCACTCTTAGTGATGAGCAAAGAAATGAGCGAGAGGTCAAAGGGCGAGGAAGAGTCGCTAAATAAGCGGCTCGCCGCGGTTCGTTTAGCGGTCTTCGATGTAGACGGGACGCTGACAGACGGGAGCGTCTCTTATGTCGGAGAGGAGGAGCAGCAGAGCTTCTCTGCTCGTGACGGCTACGCCCTCGCTCGCTTAGCGAGCGCTGGCATCGCTCAGGTCTGGATCACTGGACGAGGCTCAAACCCTACGCGCCGCCGAGCGGAAGAGCTGGGCGTCACCAAGCTCCTGGTGGGGGTAAAGAACAAGACCCTCGCGCTGGCAGAGGTGCAAGCGGAGCTAGGGGTGAGCCCTGAAGAGACCTTGGCGATGGGAGATGACCTGCCCGATCTTGAGATGCGCGCTGGAGCTGGTCTCTTCGCTGCGCCTAGGGACGCCGCGCCAGAGGTTGTCGCGAGCGCGGACATCGTCACAGAGGCGCGAGGGGGAAGAGGCGCGGCACGCGAAGTGTGTCAACGTCTCCTCGCCGCACAAGGCGCGTGGCCGGAAGCTAAGGCCTGAGCGTGCGGCTGCGCAAACTCCTCGTCTTCGGCGCGGTCTTCGGGGTTGGGCTCTCGACGCTGCTCTTTATTGTAGAGCCCCGCGAAGAGCAGGGTTTAGAGCGAGGGAGCCAAGCAAGAAGGGTGGAGCCTTCGAGCGTCAGCCCACAGGGGGGCACCGAAGAGCAGGTGACAGCGACGGCCGAATTCAGGGGAAGGCTCGAGTACACACAGTTCTCGGCTACAGAGGTTGCCGGGCGCAGGCCGAAGCTCTTCCATTTCCTCGCTGGTCACGTAGAGCACATTGGAGAAGAGGAGTATCTCGTGGAGAACCTCTTCGTTGAGCTCTTCGAGCCCTTGAGTCAGCGAGTGAGAGGAACAGTGCGCTCGCCAGAAGCTCAGATGCCGATTCGTTTCCAAGCGGGCCGGCGAGAGTTTGGCTCTGAAGACCAAATCCAACTCTCTTCTGTAGACGCAGAAATTTTTGAAGGCGTCCCGCTGGCGCCTGCACGCTTCGAGGCCATCAACCTAAAGGTCTTCTTGGCTGAAGGCTTATTTACGACTCCTGAGCCAGTGGTTTTTAGCGCACAAGGAGCGCGCGCTTCCGGTGTGGAGTTCAGCCTCAATCAAGAGGATGGGCGCTTACGCTTCGGGCGTAACGGAGAGATCACCTTTGCAGGCGACGGACAAACGGGGACGACCCTCACCTCGACCGGAGAGGGTGCGCTCCTCCTTGAGCGGTCCGAGACAGGAACTCTTCGAGTCTTAGTTGAGGGCGGCGCAAGGCTAGAGACCGCGGCCGGGGACGGCGTCTCGATAACCGCGGAGAGGATTGAATTTCTAGGTGAAGAGAGCGAGCTCGGCGAGTTCAAGCCGAGCGTGGCGCTCGCGAGTGGAGGCGCGACCTTTGACGGTTGGGGAGGCCGCTTTGAAGGGGAGGCCGCTCGCTTTGAGTTTGGGGAAGGCGGGCGACTGAAAGAGGCGCTGCTTGAGGGGGAGCCGCGCGCGCGCATTCCGATCACCACAGAGGAAGGGCAGCTTGTTCAAGTTGAGTTGAGGGCGACAGAGTCCGTGCGCCTCTTGCCAGACGCGGGCTTCTTCGTAAAAGGCCCCTGCGTCGTCGAGGTGAAGGAAGAGGGTCTTCGCCTTGAGTGTGATGGCCACTTGCTCGGCACGGGACGCCCGAGCGCGGGCTCAGGGTGGTTGTCGGCATCCGGCGGCGTTCGAGCCACCATCGGCAGCATTGAATATTTAGGAGAGGACCTCGAGCTGCGAGGCGTGACAGCTTCAACAGGTGAGGTCGAGTGGATGGCACAAACCCGCAATGAGGCGACGCTCTCTGGAGAGCTCGCAAGCGGAGAGGG
>JAPKBY010000322.1 GCA_028823185.1 Planctomycetota bacterium | reverse complement strand
GAGACCTTCGCAGCATATCCAGCGCGATCAACCTCGAGTTCGCTGATGGCCTGAGCACCTTCAGAGCGCTCTCGCTCCAGCTCAGCCCCGAGCACATCTAGCTCCGATGATTTGTCACTCAGCAGCTCCTCAATCGCAGCGAGCTTCTGCTTGTGCCCGCCGAGATCCGCCTCCAGTGAAGTGATCGCGCCACCCCCCTCAGAGACCTCGCGTGCCAACTCTTCCTGAACAAGAACGAGCTCAGCGTCACGCTCACTGACGACGCTCTCAAGAGCCTCCCTCGCGCGGACATTGCCACCGAGGTCAGCCTCCAGAGCCCGCAAGGCCATAGCGGACTCACTCCGTTCACGTCGAGACTCCTTAGCGATAGCCTTCAGCTCAGCGCGCAGATCCCTCGCATCGAGACGCAAGCTCTTACTCACATCCTTCCTTCGAGTCACCTCCTCGCGAGCCTCTCTGAGAGAGACCGCGTGCTGTTGAATGTCGTCAGCGAGCGCGGAGTTAACCTCGTGCAAGCGCTCCCACTCTGGCGCGAGCGCGTCGCGCTGAATGTCAAAGCGCATCAACTCCTTTGCCAAAGAGGTGATCGGCTTCGTGGCAACAGACGGCGCAGAGCGCTCAATGAAGAGCCCCTCCCACTGCGGAACCTTCGCCCCGTTAAAGCACGCGACCACGGCGTGGCGATAGACGTCCCCTTCGTGGTCATGAGCGTAGAGCGCCTCATTGTAGAAGCGATGAAACTCTCCAGCGATCTCCCTCAAAGGCGCGTCTCTATCCATATAGAGCGAGAGGCACATCAGCCCGAGCCAGCGCTCCAAGTTCGCATGTCCTACGCTAACGACCTCGCCGCCGAGCTCTGAGAACTGCCTCTCCACGCCAGCACGCACGGGGAGTCCATGATCATGATGCTCCTCAAGATAGCGATGATGAGTCTCTAACTTATCCGTCAAGAAGCTGCGCAAGCGAGCTTCAGCAGCCTCGACTCGAGCCGTCTTATAGGGGCCCGCTAAGATCACCCAGCTCTTACTCACACGCCAAGTCTCTTCTACAAAGGCGCTGCGAGCCCCCGGGGGGACGTGTTCGAGCGTGTCAAAAGAGACGACCGCGTCAAAACTTTCAGAGATGAATGGCAAGCGCGCTCCGTCACCTAAGACCAGTCCGGGAACATCGGAGGTTTCGAGGTCAACGAGCTCAATCCGATCTTCAGGCAGGAAGCTCTTCAAGAGCCCGGTCCTCCCGCCGACATCTAGGATCCGCAGTCTCTTCCCCTTAGGGCGGACTTGGTCAATGAGGTCAGCGACCAGCCTATAGCGCTGGTATTGATCAAAGGGCAGCGAGCTCTTTCCCTGGCTCAAGAGTCTGACTCCACTCGGACCGTCTCCATGCCTGCGACCCTGCGCTCCATCCTCCAGCGGGTGGGCAAGTAGAGAATCCCGTGTTGGTGATTCGCGCCGTCAACGACCTCAAAGGTGATCGCGTGCTCGCGATGATCGATAGCAGTAGGAGCCGCCTTGCTGTGGTCGTAGAGGAATGTGGTCAGGTAATACTGCCCAGCCAGGAGCGGCATCGAATCAAAGCTCATCTCAACGGTCCCTTCCTCACCGGCGGGCACATTCGAGAGCTCGATCGGAGAGTTGCGCCAGTGATGGTTGGATCCGTTCACATAGGTGCCATCTGAGCGATAAATCCCCAAGCCAAAGACCGGCTTCTGCGTGTCCTTGTGAGCCTTGTACTCCAGCCGGACCGCGAAGGGTCGGCCAGTCTGAAAGACGTGGGAGGCCTCACCGGATTCATCGAACATCCCCATCGCGGTGACATCGATCTCCCCAGTCCCCCAACGGGGATATTCCGTCTCGGCCCTATTCATCATGCTCAAGCGCTCATTTCCACGATCCTTGATGCGCTTGAGATATGCATCAGAGACGCTCTCTGCGTCCCCCTGTTCCAGAACTTCACCGCGATCCATCATCACGACGTTCTGACACATCGTCTTAACTGAGCCGAGGTCGTGAGAGACGAAGATCGTCGTCTTCCCCTTCTCCCTAAACCCGTTCAGCCAGTTCAGACACTTGCCCTTGAAGTGTTCATCTCCGACAGAGAGGGCCTCATCAATAAGCAAAATGTCAGGATCTACGCTCGAGGCGACGCTGAAACCAAGCCTCACATACATGCCTGAACTATAAGTCTTAACGGGCCGATCTATAAAATCGCCGAGCTCGCTGAAAGCCACGATGGACTCAAAGCGCTCCTCGATCTCGTCTTGCGTCATGCCAAGAATGGAGCAGTTCAAGAAAATGTTCTCTCGACCCGAGAACTCCGGGTGAAAGCCCGCACCCAGCTCCAGCAAGCTCGCGATCCGCCCGCTGGTTTGAATCGTACCGGTCGTCGGCTGAGTCACGCCGGTCAACAGCTTGAGCAGCGTGCTCTTGCCAGCGCCATTCTCGCCCACGATCCCGACGGTGGAGCCGTGAGGGACATCTAGATAGACATTCCTCACCGCCCAGAACTGCCGGCAACGCGGACCGCCCCAAGGCAGCATCAGGTCGTAGAGCCGATGGATAGGCTTGTCGTAGATGTCGTAGGCCTTCCCCACCCCTTTCGCGACGACGGCGCTAGTAGTGCTTTCCACGGCGGGAGACGGTTTGAGCGGAGATTTCATCTAGAGCAAATCCGGAAAGCGGTCCTTCTGTGAGCGAAAGAAGCTCGATCCGAGAGCAAATGTCAGCAGCGCGACACCGACAAATGGACCGATCAAATGCAGCTGCGGCCAACTGCCAAACAGCAACACCTCACGATAGCTCTCGATCAGCCAATGCATCGGGTTCACCTTTAAGATGAAAGCGAACTGGCCACCGCGCGCCTGCTCCACCATCTGAACTGGGTAGAAGATCGGAGTACCAAACATCCAAAAGGTCACGAGGACGCCCACGAGATGGTAAGTGTCTCGCAGGAATAAATTCAGCGCAGAGAGGAAGTAGCCGATCCCGAGCGTGAACACTCCTTGCGCCAACATCAGGAATGGCAGCAACAACATGGAGACGCCCCACCGCAAGGTTCGGTCGGGACCAGGATCCAAGATCTGGCCGTCAATGGCCGCGAGCGAGGCAGTCTGCACTTCGACGAAGCCAGCTTCACCCCGCCAAATGAAGAAGCCCACCCCGAGCAGGACCAAGGGGATCCCGATCATCATGTTGATGAGCGAACTAATC
>JAPKBY010000321.1 GCA_028823185.1 Planctomycetota bacterium | reverse complement strand
GGTGTCCGCCATCTCTTCAGCGTCTGCGTTGTCGAGGTTGTAGATGTGGAAGGTCTTGTCGGGCACCTGCACTTCTATGTCTAGTCGGGCGACAAGCTCTTTGATGCGAGGCATCTCATCAGGCATCGCCACGATGAGCAGCGAGTTGGAGCTCGGGTTGACCATGACCTTGGTCTCTGCGGTCTGTTGCTGAAGCGCACCAGTAGCGCCCTGCGCTTGTTGCTGCTGTCTCCCGACAGTTTGTGCAGCGCGACGGCTGGCGTCTAAGAGTTCGCTCAGCGTCTCAGCTATCTCTTCCGCGGAAGAGAACTCGAGAGGTAAGACTTCGATCTCTGGGTGAATGGGATCTTCGGGAGCGGAGTATTCGTCGATGAGCTTCAGCATCGTGACGAGGCTGGCTATTTGATTGCCGAAGCCTTGCAGGATGACGTGGTTTGTTGAGACCGGGATGACCGCCATGGTGGATTGGTCGATTCCCATTCCTCTTAGCTGATTGGACATCGTGCGTGTGTCCGTGTTCGGCAAGTGAATGACGGTCTGGATGATCGTCGCGGGTTGGGTCGCGTAGATTTCGATCTCATCAGGTTCGACATAGGTCGCGTCTTGTCGGATCGTGCTCCTCGTTTGCCCAGCGTTTAGGTCTTGCACGACGACGACTGCGAGGTGATCAGGGCCGATGCGTGTGCACACATAGTCATTGATGATCATGATGATCTGAAAGAAGGAGTAGAAGTCCTCCTTGGGGATCTCCTTCGGGCCATACATGCGAACGGTCTTTGAGCTGAGGTTGCCCATCGTGTCGTTGCTGTATGTGAAGTTGATTCCAGTGGTCTGTTGGCAGAGCTTCACCCAGCGCTCCAAGGTGAGCCCGTCGTTGTTCTCAGAGAATGAGAGCAGGTAGGTGTCGCCTAGATCTTGGATCGGGGGCACCTCGTCAACTCCGGGGTCTTGGACAGCGGGTGCGAGGGTGGCGGTGAGGCTGAGCGCGAGGCTTGTGAGGATGGCGATCATGTTCTTCTGTTAGCAGACCGTCGTGCCCGATGTGGGCGCTAAGGTCAGGAGTGAGCGTGAGTTAGGGCTCAGGAGTATGTGTCGGGTGCAATCCTAGGGGCTTGGGAGCGCAAGTCCATAGTTCCTAGCAGGTGTACACAGGTCTCCATGAGTGTTGTCCGACGCCTGGTGGGTTCAGTTCTTCCCGCAGCCCGGTGATTTGAGTGCCTCATGTTTCACTTTTTAGATTGTTGAAGCTGGGAAGGCATAAGGTCATCCTCTGTCGCATAAGGCCCCTCCTTGAGGCCCGGAGACAGCATCATGACCCGCCGCAAACGCATTGTTCGGCTCCTTCAGGAGTTCTCTTTACCCCTAATCTTTGGTGTCTTCGGAGGTCTGCTCGCGGCAAATGTCGCCCCTGAGTGGTATCAGCGCTACTTCGGCGTCGGTGTCGGAGACTCGGGGCCCTGGATCGTCCCAGTCATCGGGCCGCTCGCTGAGTCCTTGCTGCATCATCCCGGTACGCTCTCATTCTTCATTAATGATGTCTTTATGGTGCTGTTCTTCGGCATCGCTGCGAAGGAGATCACCGAGGCGGCGCTCCCGGGCGGGAGCCTCAATCCGCTGAAGAAAGCTGTGAATCCTCTGCTCGCCACCCTGGGCGGCGTCTTCGGGCCGGTGCTTGTTTTTTATTGGGTTGTCTCCGTTCAGGTCAGCTCTGGTGCCTATGGGGAGATGCCTGACCTTGAGGCCATTCACCGTGGCTGGGGGATTCCAACTGCGACTGACATCGCTTTGGCCTGGCTGGTGGGGCGCGCTGTCTTTGGTGCCGGGCATCCTGCGATCAACTTCTTGCTCTTGCTCGCTGTCGCAGATGACGCGATCGGCCTAGGCATCATCGCTATCTTTTATGGCGATCCTGCTCATCCGGTCGAGCTCGCCTGGCTTGGCTTCCTTGGGCTGGGCATGGCCTTGGCTTGGGCGATGCGCCGGATGAATGTTCAGAGCTGGCAAGCCTATATCTTTATCGCTGGCCCGCTCGCTTGGTATGGCCTCCTGCAGGCGCACTTGCACCCGGTCTTGGCGCTCGTTCCGATCGTTCCGTTCTTGCCTGGACCCCGGCGCGACACTGGCATGTTCGTCGACACCGAGGCTGGAGTGCTTGGTCATAGTGATCACAGCCCATTGCACCGCTTCGAGCACGAGATGAAGCTCTTCGTGGATGTCGGCCTCTTCTTCTTCGCCTTCGCAAATGCTGGTGTCGAATTAGCTGGCTTGGGTCCGATGACCATCTCGATCCTCGTGGCCTTGGTCGTTGGAAAGACTGTTGGCATCACCTTGATGGGAGTGATCGCTGCGCGACTGGGCTTCCCCCTGCCGACAGGGATGAACACCCGTGATCTTGTCATGACCGGCTTCATCGCTGCGCTTGGATTGACCGTGGCGCTCTTCATCGCAGGAGCCGCCTTTTCCGAGGGGCCACTCCTGGGGCAAGCGAAGATGGGGGCTCTCCTGTCCGGGCTCGTGGGTGTCGTAGCGGTGCTAATTGCCCGGCCATTGGGCTTTGGCAGGCGCCCGTGACGCTGAGGGGTTCCGTCCGGACGCCCTATGGGTGTATCCTGCGCCTGTCCAATGAACCTAACTAAGCTATTCCAAGCCGAAGACCTGCTCGTCGATTTTCGTCCCACAGATAAGTGGGACGCTATCTCGCGGTTGGTGGATCACCTCTGCGAGAGCGGGCGGATACCTGAAGCTGCCGCTGCTGCCTCGCGTGATGCGGTGCTCCTTCGAGAGCAGTCCATGTCAACGGGAATGGAACAAGGCATCGCCATTCCTCATGGAGCGGTGGACGGTCTCGACGAGATCGCTGCTTGCATGGGAATTGTCGGCGGTGAAACAGGTCTCCCCTTCGAGTCGATCGACGGCGGCATGACGCGCTTGGTCGTTGTGCTGGTCATTCCAAGGGAGCAGAAGCTGCTGCACATCCGCACCTTAGCTGATGTCGCGAGAGCGCTCGGGAAAGTGGACGTCAGGAGCGCGTTGAATTCTGCAAGCTCTGCTGCCGAGGCCTGGGATGTCTTGGCGCGAAATGAGGCTGGCGCGAAGCTAGCCTGAGCTTGTTCAGATCCACTCGCTGAGGCGAGAGCTGATGAGTCCTGAGATATGGTCAGCGCAGCGCCTGTAGTCTGAACTGGACCCGCCTATCGGATCGGGGACGTC
>JAPKBY010000320.1 GCA_028823185.1 Planctomycetota bacterium | reverse complement strand
ATGTCGGACGCAGACGATGGCTCTTCTGGGACGGGCGGGCGGACAGCCTCTGGGCGCAGTTCAGACACCCCCTCGAGAACCCAGTCGAGATGGATGGTGACCGGCTCGCCTTGGCTCATCTGATCACGACTGATACCGCGCTCAGGCAGCGCTATGAAGACGTCTTTGCTACGCCTCCCGACTTAAGCGACAGCGCACGCTTCCCGGCGCACGCGAGACCCAGCGAGGCTGCTGCTGAGGATGAGCGCGCGCTCGCCTGGTCCCAGATGAGCGCCGAAGATCGAGCGACCGTCAACACGCTCTTGGCGAACACGGGCAAAGCCCTCGCCGCCTATCAGCGCAAGCTTGAGACAGCAGAGTCTCCATTCGACCGCTACGTTCGCGCTTATCTCGCAGGCGACAAGACAGGTGGCGACCACCTCACAGCTGCAGCCCAACGGGGCGTCGAGGTCTTCCTCGGTAAAGGTAAATGCACCCTCTGTCATATGGGCTCCGAACTGACAGACGAAGAGTTCCATCACCTCGCGGTCCCGTCACTGAACAGTGAACTCCCGGTCGACATCGGCCGCTACCTCGGCGCAAAGCTCGTAAAGAGCGAGCCCTTCAACGCCGCCAGCGTGCACTCAGATCAGCGCAAAGGAGAGGCAGCCGACTTCGTGAGTCTCCTAAAGGCAGACGCTGATCAATTCGGCGAACTCCGCACGCCCAGCCTCCGTAACGTTGCGGAGACAGCGCCCTATATGCACCAGGGACAGTTCACATCACTTGAAGAGGTCGTGCGCTTTTACTCTACGCTCGAAGGAGCCCAGCGCACGGGTCACCACCAAGAGCTGACCCTGACCCCAGCAAACTTCACCGAGACCGAAGAGCGCGACCTGATCGAATTCTTACGCTCGCTCTCAGCCCCCCTAGCTGAGCCAAAATGGGGAGAGAGACCCCAAGCCCCGAACACCCCGGGGGAGAGCGGAACAAAAGACTGACCTCCTCTAGCTCTGAATCGAGCCATCCCGAGCCATCGAACCATGGCGAAATAGGATCCTTCACCTAGGATAGAGCCAACCGAGCCCCCCCTATGAAGACACTCTCACTCCTCTTCCTCTTCGCAAGCTCCTTTGGCCCCCACGATGACGATCCGAAGCGCCTTGACCGAGTGCCTCCGTATCAAGGGCCCGCATGGAGGAGCTCTGTAGCGCTCGCCGAGTTCACTGGCGGAGCAGAGAGCTCATTCGCTGGAGGTGGACTCTCAAGCCCCAGCATTCAGTTCCCATCTGATGGCGTGAGACTCCTCAGCTGGCTCCCGCTCGGTGAGTTCGGTGCGAACGGCGCTGTGAGCGGTAACGACTGCTGGGGCTATGTCAGCCCCTCTGGCGCCGAGTACGCGATCATCGGCACATCAAACGGCACAAGCTTCGTCAACATAGACAACCCTGGCGATGCGCAACTCGTTGAGTTCATCCCAGGCCCCGGCAGCCTCTGGCGCGACATCAAGACCTACAGCCACTACGCCTACGCCGTGAGCGAAGGCGGCGAAGGGATCCAGGTCATCGACCTCTCTCAGATCGACAACGGCGTCGTAACGCACGTCAACACGGTGACCAATGGTGGCACGAACGCGACCCACAACGTCGTCATCAATGAAGAGTCAGGCTATCTCTACCGCTGCGGCGGAGGAGGCCGCGGTCTCCGCATCTACAACCTGAACAACAACCCTCAGAACCCACAATATGTCGGCAGCTGGAACACCCGCTATGTGCATGACGCTCAGATCGTCACGATGACCAGCGGACCCTACGCTGGGCAAGAGCTCGCCTTCTGCTGTAGCGGCTACAACAACGGCGGGACGTCGACCGGACTCGACATCCTCAACGTCACGAACAAGAACAACATCACGGAGATCGACCGCGTCTTCTACTCCTCACCAGCCTATTCACACCAAGGCTGGCTGAGCGAGGACAGGAGCATCTTCTACCTAGGAGACGAACTCGACGAGAGCGGCAACAACCTGACCCGCACCCACATCATCGATGTGAGCAACCCAAACTCAGGACAGAACCTCGGCTACTTTACGAATCAGAGCAACGCGATCGGGCACAACCTCTACACCCGCGGCGGCCTGCTCTTTGCAGCCAATTATCGATCTGGTCTCCGTATCTTTGACACGACCCAGCCGCTCTCACCCGCTGAGATCGGGCACTTCGACGTCTGGCCAGCAGATGACCTCGCAGAGTTCAACGGCCTCTGGAGCTGCTACCCCTACTTCCCCAGCGGAACCGTCATCGGGAGCGACCTAGAGAAGGGGCTCTTCGTCTGGTGGGTCGGTGACCCGCTCATCGAGATCGCAGCGGCCTCCCCAGAGCTAATCTCTCCGCAAGGTGAGACCTTGCAAGTGCAGATCTCCGAGCTGAACACAGGCGCTCTAGACATGAGCTCTCCCAGAACGTGGTGGAACACCGGCGCTGGCTGGCAGTCATCTGCCATGAGCCATCAAAGCGGCGACACCTGGACAGCTCAGCTCCCCAACCTCGAGTGCGGTCAAGATCTGACCTGGTTCCTCGCAGCCTCCTCAAGCAATGGAGTCCTCTGGACCTATCCGCCGGAGGCGCCCCACTCTCCCTTCCTCTCTACCGCAGCAGAGGTCGAGACCGTCCTCGCAGAGACCAACTTTGAGACCGCCAGCGGCTGGAGCAGCGGCTCCTGGGATGACGACGCGACCGCTGGATTATGGACCCTCGGCAATCCGACCTCCACGCCAGCGCAACCTGAAGACGATCACTCGCCCGTGGGAACTCGTTGCTGGTACACCGGAGCGAACAACGACGTAGACGGTGGGCACACCAGCCTCGTCTCCCCTCTCTGGGATCTCTCACAGACCGAAGACCCTGTGATCTCTTTCTGGATGTGGGTCAACCTCGAAGACGGAGCAGCCTCCGACCACACGCGTGTGCAGGTCTCTAACAATGGCGGCTTCACCTGGGTGACGATCGACAACATGATCCATCCAGCCCCTGAGACCAGAGGCGTCTGGACATATCAGCGCTACCACATCAAAGACTTCATCAGCCTAGACCTGCCTCTTCGTGTTCGCGTACGAGCCAACGATCTCAACTTAGACTCGAGCGTCGAGGCGGCTGTCGACGACCTGCGCCTAGTCGACCTTGGCTGCGGTTGCCCCGGTGGAGGCCCCCTCCCTGACTGCGCCTGCAGCAGGACGAACTAC
>JAPKBY010000319.1 GCA_028823185.1 Planctomycetota bacterium | reverse complement strand
GCCGCGAGCGCATCATTGAATTCCCTGAGAGCGAGGACGCTCGCGTCTTCGCAGTTATCCTCGAGGAGATGCCCAAAGGCGAAAGCGTTATCAACGAGCAGGAGGCCCCCATCCCGGAGAACCCTGCGGGCCTCTTCCAAATACAAGATGTAGCTCTGCTTGTCCGCATCCAAGAAGACGGCGTCAACGGATGCGTCTGGCACCTTGGGCAAGAGCTCTGAACCTCGCCCGTGCCGAACCTCAATCCTATCGGCGACGTCTGATTTGGCGATCCACTCTTCGGCGAAGGATGCGTGCTTAGAGGAGGCCTCTATGGTGACGAGCTCTCCATCATCCCCGAGAGCTCTAGCCATGCAGATCGCAGAGTAGCCCGCGAGCGTCCCGACCTCCACGACGCGCCGAGCACCGGCAGCTCGTAAGAGGATCTCTAGAAAACGAGCCTGCTCATGAGCGATCCAGATCGCTGGTATTTCGGCCTCAAGCGCCGCCGCCTTAAGGTCCATCAGGAATGGATCCTCGATCTGAGTTCTCTCTGCGATGTAATCGTAGTGCGCCCTTGTTACGACGGTGGATGTACCTGACACGCTCATTTTTCCTTATGAAGGGATATAGGGACTCAAGGAAGGCACGCATGCGCCCGCCAGACTGAAGCAGGCAACACCCGCACACGCGAAGGCTACCTCCCGACTGATGAGAGGATACTATGCTTCCCCACAAACCAAACCCGACCCTAGAACATGCAGAACCTTAATGGCCGCCTAGCTCTCGTCACTGGAGCCTCCTCTGGAATCGGAGCGTCCTCCGCCCGCGCACTCTCCGCCGCAGGAGCTCACGTCGTCTGCTGCGCCAGGCGCAAGGACGCGCTCGACGCCGTCGTCGACAGCTGCGACTCAGCTGAGGCCTTAGTCCTCGATGTCACAGACAGCGAAGCCTGCGCGATAGCCCTAAGCGACCGACCCTTTGACATCGTCCTGGCAAACGCTGGGAAGGTCGTCGGCACGGAGGGCTTGGCCGATGGTGACCCAGACACGTGGAGCGACATCATCGACACCAACGTGAAGGGCGTCTTGAACACACTCCACCCAGTCCTGGCGGGAATGCGCGAACGAGGCAGCGGCCACGTCATCACCATCGGGAGCGTCGCAGGACGTCAGGTCTATCCCGGAGGCAACGTCTACTGCGCCTCTAAATTCGCGGTCAGGGCCATCTACGAAGGTCTCAGACTCGATCTCTCCGGCTCAGGGCTGCGCTTCACGACGGTCGATCCCGGGATGGTCGAGACGGAGCTTAGCGTGGTTCGCTTCCGCGGAGATCAAGCGAAGGCGGACGCCGTCTATGCGGGAATGACGCCTCTAAAACCAGAAGATGTCGCCGACGCGGTCCTCTGGGCGGCGACTCGCCCCGCACATGTAGACGTTGGAGAAATCGTTCTCTGGCCAACGGATCAAGCCAGCACGACGATGGTCACCCGCTCGACCAACACCTGAGCTAAGATATCCCTATGACTGACCAAGCAGACGAACAGCTTCAAAACGAGATAGACCGAGCCCTCGACGGAATCAACCTTCAGGACCTCGACTTAGATCAAGAGGGACCCGGCGGCAAAGGGCGCGGCCCCAGCCTGGTCAAAGCGACCGTTGTTGGCATCAGCAAGCCTGATGTCATCCTTGAAATAGGTCCCAGGTCTCAGGGAGTGTGTCCTCTCTCTGATTTTGACGACATGCCTAAGATCGGGGATGTCTACGACTTCACCCTGGCAGGCTCGGACGACGGCCTAAGTGTGCTCTCATTGAAGGGAGCCCTAGAGATCAAATCCTGGATGGAGCTCGAGGTCGGCGCGCTCGTAAAAGCTAGGGTCACAGCGGTGAACACTGGCGGGCTCGAGGTCAAGGTCGGAACCAACCGGGGATTCATCCCAGCCTCACAGGTCGCCATCGGGCGCATCGACGACCTCTCAACACTCCTCAATCAAACCCTCGTCTGCCAAGTCCTCGAGCTAGACCGAGGAAAAGGCAAGCTCGTCCTCTCGCGCAGAGCTGTCATGGCGACTGAAGCTGACGCCGCTCGGTCAGAGGCGATGGGCGCCCTCAGCCCCGGATCCAAAATTCAAGGCAAGGTCACTCGCATCGAGGCTTTCGGCGCGTTCTGCGAGATCAGCCCAGGCGTCGAGGGGCTCATGCACATCTCAAACTACTCGCACATCCGAATAGAAGACCTGAACGAGCATCTGAAAGTGGGCCAAGACCTGCGCTTGATGATCCTAGACATCACCGATGGCGGGAAACGAATCGGCTTGGGCAAAAAGCAGTTAGATCCGAACCCTTGGGATGGCATTTCCTCGCGCCACGGAGAAGATTCAATGGTCACTGGCAAGGTGACGCGCATCATGGACTTCGGCGCCTTTGTGGAGATTGAGCCCGGAGTTGAAGGCCTCGTGCACGTCAGCAAGCTCGCCATCGGACGCACGACAAATGTCTCCAACGTGGTCACCGTCGGTGAAGAGCTGACGGTGAGAATCACGGATGTGGACGAGATGGGTCGACGCCTCTCGCTCTCTAGGCTAGACGCATCCGGAGCTCTGCTCGGCTCTGACGAAGCGACAGACACGGACGCGGTCAGGAAGACCCTAGAGGAAAACGAGTTCACTCCTAAAGGGCTCAACCTTGGCGCGCTCCTAAAGCGCGCTATGAACGACGACGGCTGAGCGACCTAGAGGTCAACAGCGAGGAAGCCGTCACTGACGAGCCCGGCCTCTGAGCGCCACTGAAAGCGACCCACTAAGACCTCGTTGCCCTCAGCAATTTCGATGGACGGCGCGGATCCTGAGCGGACACCTTGGCATCCCTCGCTGCAGGCATGAACGTCCATGCCGATCTCGTCTCGGAGCGCCACATCCACCGCGGCCCCAAAGACGCTCGCCACTTCTAGTAGCCCCTCTTTCCATTCATCGTCGAGCTCTTCATTCTCAATAGCAGACTGACGCTCTCCATCGGTACGCCCGAGGAAGAGCCCTGCGGCCTCCATCGCTGGCGAGAGCCCCATCACTAAGCAACCATGTCGCTGCTCTCCGCCATCGAGCAGCCCCAGACGGAAAGAGAGATGAACCCCGTCCCCTACAACAGGCTTCTTATCGTCTCGCGAGATCTTCAGATCTTCGCACTCCACCTCCAGTCCTACGACTGAAGCGAGCTCTGAACGGATCCTGTCGAGGCTAGCCT
>JAPKBY010000318.1 GCA_028823185.1 Planctomycetota bacterium | reverse complement strand
ATCGGCGCCTCTGCTCCTGTCTTTGTTGCGCAGTTTGATGACCCATTGAGTGATGCGGGGTGGACTCATGGCAGCTATGGGGACACCTCAAACGGGGCGGATGACTGGGAGCGCGGCGTCCCCGCGGGCAAGCAAGGGAGCGTCCTCTTTGGTGCTGAGACGGTCTATTGGTTTGATCCCAGCGCGGCCTTCTCTGGAGCCTTCTCATGGGGGAATGACTTGGGAAATGGTACGGATGAACGCTATCCAAACAACGCTCATATGTGGCTTCGTTCCCCTGCGATTGACGCCTCTAACTGGATGGGAACCCGCCTCCAGTTCCAGCGGCAGCTCTCGGTGCTTGGTGGAGATCAAGCCCGTGTCTTGGTCAATGGGCAGCCTGTTTTTGACTCAAGCTCCGCCACGTCGACCTCTGACTCTGACTGGGTCCTCGTTGATTATGAATTGGGTTCGCTCTTAGACGGAGACCCTGCAGCGCAGCTGGAGTGGGAGCTCTTGACGGATGGCGTGCCTCGTATCGGTGGATGGAACATCGATGACGTTGAGATCTGGGCGCTCTCTAGCTCGAATAATCAGGACTGTGTCGATCCAGTTCCCTTCGGCCCGGGGAAGTTGCACTCTGGCTCTGCGGTCGCGGAGCTCTCCTACTTCGGTCAGCCCGCGGTCGCTAGCAGCTTTGGACTGAAGATTGAATACGCGGTGGCGAACCAACCTTCGCTCCTCTTCTCAGGTGCCAATCCAGCTCTCATTCCTTTCGCTGGAGGGTATCGCTTGGCGACAGGCAACATCAGGCGCAATGGTGCCGCGCAGCTATCACTGGCGGGCTCTGCAAATTTCCCTCTCGGTGTCAGCGCAGCGATGGCTGGGACGACGCGCTTCTATCAAGTCTGGTTTCGTGACCCTGCGAACACTGATGCTACAGGGGTAGGACTGAGTCCTGGCTTGCGAGTTGATTACTGCTTCTAGTCTTTAGATGGCTGTTGGGTTGAGTGTTGGCTGCTTTGTGTAGAGTCCTCAGGATGAAGAACGTCTTCATTGCCCTCGCGCTCTGCATCATTGTTAGCGCTTGCCTGCCGCCGGGGAGAAAGCTCCTCAACATGACGGTCGCGAATCAGGGAGAGGTGGTCTTCGAGACGGTCTTTGATGTGGCTGACAGCAGCGATGAGAGTGAGCTCTGGGATGCTGCGGGGCAGTGCCCCTTTAGCGTCGTCCGAGAGATGGACTCTCTCCCGAAGCCGGAGCAGCCCGAGGAGGGTCAAACGCTGGTAGAGCTGGATGATTCTGTCGCGATCTCAATCACTTGGACTGGAAAGCTCCAAGCAGAGGCCATGCTTGAAGGAGCGACTGTCGAGATGTGCTCTGCCGGCTGTTCGGGGTGGCACTTGACGGCTCAGACCGTGAGACGCGCTAAGGAAGCCGCGGGGCTCTAGCTCCAACCTAAATTACGGGTTCACGGTAGGCTGGAGGGGAAGACTCGCTCTCCCATACGTGGAGAGCCTCATCTTATGAACCTCACGAGACACACGCTCCTCCTCGCTCTCACAGGGTTTAGCCTCTCCGTCCAAGCTGCTGGGCAGACCGTCGTCTACTCCGACAACTTCGACGACGTCTCAACTTACAACTGGCTCATCAAGGACCAGACAGGCGGCAGCACCACGAGCCCGACCCTGATGGAGAACGCCTATGGGTGTTTCATCGGCGGGGGGACGGTGGGCGCGTGCCAGGTGAGCGAGCTCTCCACAGACGGTCCGGACGGTTCGGGGTGCTTGGAGTACAGGATCAACACCACCTTCGATGCGGGCTATTCCGGAGCGACGATAGGCGGCCTGCCGGTGAACTTTTTTGAGCCTGGCAGCGTGTCTCTCACAGACCTGGATAACACGTGGTTCGAGCTCGACTACTACACCGACATCAACGGAGTCGTCGACCCGAGCCTGCAAGTGGGCTTCGAGCTGCGTCCAACTGCGGGAGGCTGGGATGAACGCCTGGAGCTGCCGAACTTCAGCACGAGCTCGGGGTGGGAGACGGCGCGCTTCAACTTGGGCCAAGACGCCACGACGGATACGGCGAACTTTCTCGCCCTCCTCAACGCAAATGAGGACATCACCATCGATGTGGTCTTGCGCTTCAGAGGGAGCTATGACGCTGGCAGACGGCTGCTCATAGACAATGTGCGCATTCGCCACCTCTCTAGCGACCCCGACTTGCAGTGGTCAGATGACTTCGACGACGTCTCGGCGGACGCCTACCAGACCCGTGACTGGGCCGGGAACCAGACCGACAGCGGGAACCTGCCCTTCCGGAACTCCTACTCGCAGTGGCTCAGCGGCAGCCCCACCGCTGGCGTCATGAGGGTCGCTGAGCGTTTGAGTGACGGCGTGGGCGCGAGCGGCTGCGCCGCATTCTCCCTCGACGCAGCCACCGACGCGTCAGGGCTCGGCTGGGAGTACAGCCACCTCACTCTAGGCGAATTCAATCAGGGACAGGTGACGATGGCGGACCTCGCGTCGACGACGGTCTCCTTCGACGCGCTCATCACCGACGCAGCTGGCAACCCTGCTCTGACGACCGAGTTCAGGGTCAACCTGCGCGCGTACAACAGCGGAGGCTGGGCAGATCGCCTCGACGTCGTGCAGAACCTCTCGACGGGCGCGGGCTGGACGCACGTGGAGGTGCTGATGAGCGAGTGCGGCAACGTCGCCGCCTTCCTCGCGGATTTGAACGCAAATTTCGAGAACCGCCTCAAGCTCGTGATCGGTCCACAGAGCTTGGGCTCTACGATCTCTGCTGGTGACATCCTCTACGTCGACAACCTCGCGGTGCGCTACGACTCCAATCCGGGGACGATCTTTTGTGGGGGCGACGGCGTCAGCGTGGTCTGCCCTTGTGCTAATCACGGGACCTCAGAGACGGGCTGCGCCAACGGCTCCGGTGTCGGCGTGAGCCTCCGAGGCTTCGGTGAGGTCAGCGTGAGCGCGGACACCTTCGTCCTCAGCGCGGTGAACCTGGTCTCTTCTCAGCCCGGGCTCTACTTCCAAGGGAACAACCAGATCAACAGCGGCGACGGAGTTCAGTTTGGAGACGGGCTGCGTTGCGCAGGGGGCGGTGTGATCCGCCTGCAGGTACGTTTCGCGGATTCGAGCGGCTGGTCAGCGACGACGGCTGCTGTCGCCCTCGGAGGAGGAGTGAGCGCGGGGGACACCAAGCGCTACCAGCTCTGGTACCGGGATCCCCAGAGCACG
>JAPKBY010000317.1 GCA_028823185.1 Planctomycetota bacterium | reverse complement strand
CGATATGGCCTAGAGCTCGCCCTCTCCGCAGATGAGCTCGTCCTCCTTTGCATCGAAAAAGATCGCGCCGAAGCCCTCGAGACCGTCGAGGCAGCTGCTGCGATCGTGAACGCGCTGCTCCCTTCACCAGAGCGGCCTGACGGGCCAGGCAAATTGCGCGTGAGGATCGACCGCCCCGACGGCTCTTGGGATGAGAGCTGGTCCTCAGACAACACCAGCGAACACTTGAGCAAAGGGACAGCCGTGCTCCTCGAGATGAGGGAAGGGGTTCAATACGAGGCCCTCCTCAGGCGTCTGAAATCACAGGACCCCACGCTCGCAGACTGGGCCAAGGTCGCCAAGACTCAATACGGCTTCGCTATCCCCCGCCCCTTAGTCGCAGCTTGGATCGAAGGCGGACGAGTCAACGAAGAGTGGAACGCTAAGTCAGAGCTCGTCCATCGAACTGTCAGCCTGCTCCTCTGGCGCAACTTCGGAGAGATCCCGTTCTGGATTCAGCTCGGCCTCTGCTGGCACGTGGAGATGGAGATCTGCAAGGGAGTGTGGTGCTTCCCTTACCGCGACGGCTTCGTATGGGCCTCTGAACACACCGGCTGGGACCGCACTCTCAAGGGCCGAATGAAGAAGCGCTCCAAGCAACCCTTCAGCATCAACGATGTCACCCGTATGACGCGTGAGGTCGTTTATACCTCCGAGTCAGACGTGCCCTATCGGGACAGCTATCTGATCACATATGGAACGATCCGCGCCATCGCATGGAACTCTGATCTGAGCCTCTACTTTGCAGAGGTCTGCGAGGCGCTGCGAATCCATCGCCTCGAGAACGGCAGGCGCTGGATCGACAAAGAAAACTGGGAGCTGATCGTCGGCTATCGAATCCCACCCAATGAACACGCGGCGATCTTCGAGAGCGTCCTCGGCGAGGAGGTCTGGAGCACGATCGATGCCGCCCTCCGAGAGGGCGTCTCCAAGCCTTCAAAGACAAAGCGCTGAGCTCGTAAACCCGATTGGAGAGGCTCTAATCGCTCTATAGAGCCAGAATTTGAGTTCCAGAGCGCGGGGATCTCTGAGCAGCGATACGCTTGGTTAATGCTCCGAATCAACCCGCTCATCACAAGCTCGCTCCTTTGCGTCGCCCTCTGCTCTCTGGCCAGCGCACAAGAGGTCCTCTACTCCATCGATGGTGATTCTGCAGATGAGCGCTTCGGACTCGCCGTCAGCGGAGTCGGTGACCTCAACGCAGATGGCCACGACGACTTCATCGTCGGCGCATGTCAGGATCCCACCAACGGCAACCAAGCCGGCGAGGCCAGAGTCTTCTCCGGTGTAGATGGGAGTCTCATGTTTCGCGTCCTCGGAGAATCCTCTGGCGACTTCTTCGGCAACGCCGTCAGCGGCGCTGGTGATGTGAACGCAGACGGGACGCTCGACTTCATCGTCGGCGCCATCTGGGACGCCAATAGCTCAGGCAGCTTCGCCGGTTCGGCTTCCGTCTTCTCCGGTGTCGACGGGAGCCTGATCCATAAACTGGAAGGGAACGAGAACGACTTCTTTGGAGTTCGTGTCAGCGGTGTTGGAGACGTAAACGGAGACGGCCACGCCGACGTCGTCGTCGGCGCAGTGCAATGGCTCGTCACCATCGGGAAGGGCTATGCGAAGGTCTTCTCAGGCGCTGACGGAAGCGTCCTCTACACCCTCACAGGGCTCGCCATGGGAGACCAGTTCGGCTACTACGTCGACGACGTCGGCGACATGGACTCTGACGGGATCGGCGACATCGCCGTCGGCGCCTGGCAAGCAGACGCAGCCGGGATCCAATCGGGTCAGGCCTTCGTCTTCTCAGGCGTGGACGGAGCGGAGATTCACCGCTTCAGCACCCAGGCAGGAGACGCCCTCGGATGCTCGGTCGGAGGCGCTGGAGATGTTGATGGTGATGGAATCCCCGACGTCATCGTCGGCGCCTCTGGAGCAGATGACAACGGCGACTTCTCAGGAGCTGCCTATGTCTACTCGGGTGCGACCGGGTCACTCATCCACAGCTTCGCCGGTCGCTCCGATGGTGATCAATTTGGCAACTGTGTCTCAGGCGCAGGAGACGTGGACGGTGATGGAACCCCGGACCTCCTCGTCGGCGCGATCAACGACGACTACGCCGGTATATACGGCGGCGCCGCGACGGTCTTCTCCGGCGCGACCGGGGACGTCCTCGCCTACCTGCCGGCCTCAGAGGCCGGAGGGTCGATGGGTTCCAACGTTCAGGAGGCCGGCGACGTCGACAACGACGGCCTGGGCGACTTCCTCGTCGGCGCGATGCGTGCGGGGGTGGGCGAACCTGGGCTCGCGATCCTCTACGCCGGACGCAGCTGCGCGGCCTTCAACTACTGTGAAGGTCTCGTGAACTCGACAGGCTCTAGAGGGGACATCAGCTGGAGCGGCTCGACGAGCCACTCAGCGAACGCGCTCACCCTCTCGGCGAGCGGACTCCCTAACAACCAGTTCGGCCTCTTCTTCTACGGCCCCAACCAGCTCCGGATCTCCTTCGGCAACGGACTGCGCTGCGTCGGAGGCGGCGTGTTCCGACTCGCCCCCCCCGCGCTCACCAGCGGAATCGGCGAGATCTACCGAGACGTCGACTTCAACGCCGCACCCATGAACGCAGGCGCAGGCCTCGTGGTCCCTGGATCGCGCTGGAACTTCCAGTTCTGGTACCGCGACCCCGCAGCCAGCGGTTCGACCTTCAACCTCACGAACGGCCTGACCGCACCCATCTGCCCCTGAAGCCCCGCCGAGCGAGCGTCCGCAAAGCTCCCCCCGCTCGGCGTCAAGCACTCCCGCGCCAAAAATGGCCCTGAAGTGGCTTTAAATGCGGTTTGTAACAGCTACGTCAAGGCCCCCACTCCAGCGATTCCTTGGCAGAATAGTTAAGACTAGGAACCCAATGCAGAGGGCTCTCGTCAGAGCGTCTCTGACCCATTTTCCACTTCGGCCTTATCCACAGACTCCCATGCGCATCACTCACCTGACCGCCCTCACGCTCAGCCTCTTCTCGCTCACAGCCCACGCTCAAGAGCTCGCTGTTGAAGCGCCCGCACCCAAGGCCCCCACAAGAGGGCCAGTGGAAGTGGAGGGCCGCGTGATCGTCCGCTTCAACGAAGACACGAGCCTAGAGTCCGCCAGGCGCAAGCTCGCAGAGCCGCGTTGGTATGTAACAAAGGAGCTCGTCGGCAAACTCGACATGTTCTTGGTAGAGATCCTCGACGG
>JAPKBY010000316.1 GCA_028823185.1 Planctomycetota bacterium | reverse complement strand
CGTTGTCGATGCGCTGCACCGCGAACTCAAGCGCGCGGTCGAAGAAGCCTGGGCCCTCTTTTGAAATCGTCGACCCGACGAAATCGCCGCTCCGCCCACGGGTCGCGAGGTTGATCAAGAGGAGAGGCGACGCCCCGATCAGCGCGCCCGGCGCGAGCGCTGCGAGGTCCTTCACCGCCCCGCGAATGCCGCGGAGCCCGAGGTGGACAAAGCACAAGAGTAGAATTGGGATGAGCGCACCCAGCAAGATGAAGAGCTGGAAGCCCATGGCGAGCCCCGTGAAGAAGAGCCAGCGACGATCCGAACCGCCATGTTCCCGGTGCAGCCTGTAAAAGCACCAGAGCGTGAAGATCGCAAAGGGGATGTGCTCGAAGTGGTTTCCGCCAGCGAAGACCGAGTACTTCATCATCGTCGGCACTGGTCCGAGGGCGAAGAAGAGAGCGCCAATGTTCGCTGCCCGTGACGAGAAGTTTTCACGCAAGAAGAAGTGAAGGAAGATCAATCCCCCTACACCCAAGAGCGCCGGCACGAGCTTGAGCGCGAGATAGCTCTTCCCGAAGAGCGCATAGAGCGGCCACGCAGCGACGCCTGTAAAGAGCTGCCCTGCCGCGTTGTCGTAATGAAACTGAAGCGGAATGTGACCGGCGCCCGAGAGGAGCTCTGGGATCGTTCCCATCGGATAGAGCTCGTATTGCGGCATCACCGTCTCGTCAAAGGCGGTGTACAGCAAGAGCGTCCTAAAGAGGACGTAGACGGCGAGAGCCATCACCAGACCGGGTGTGAAGAGCGAGCGCATTGGTTTCAAGAGTGTAGAGGAGGCTCTCATGGGGATTCTATGCCCCATTTTCGACTCCCCGGAATCTCGTACATCGGTAAGAATGGTGAGCCTCGGACTGCGTACTCTGGACTTCCAGCCCCTAACGGGACTGAAACCACCCTTCTCCCCATAGCCAACCAGCCATGTTTCAAGCACTCGGCCCCATCGTCCTCGCTCTCTGCGCGAACTCACCCGCCAACGCAGCGCCCCAGAACCCTCTCCTGGCTGCTGCCCCTGCTGACTCCATCTTCGTCGCCTCCTGTGACGATCCGAGCGCCCTGCGCGTCAACCTCCTCTCCCACCAGATGGTTCGCCTCTTCGACGGCGGCTCTGGCACCCCCTACGTCACGGCGATCACGGACATGATCCTGAGCGAGGCGAACGGAGATGAGGCGCTCGCCGGCTTTGAGTTCGCGAAGCGCTTCGCCGAGAGCTTCGACGGCCCCATCGTCGCCTTCGCAAACAAGGACGGCTTCGGCTTCTTGACCTCCTCCCCTTCGGGCGGCGGTGATCTGCGCACAGCTCTGGACCAGATCCTCACCCAGATGCCCAAGGCAGAGATCAAGGATCAGGGCTCACACCAAGGCTTCCAGCTCCGCTCCATCAAGCCCGAGGGACGCGGACGCGGGATGATGATCCGCGCAGAGGCCCCTGGTCTCACCGGCATCTTCATGGGTGAAGGCGACGTCCTCGCCTCAGCGCAAGACAGCGTCCAGCGTTACACCGCCCAAGTTCGCTCTGACATCGAGGTCCAGCTCACGAACGCGCGCTTGGACGCTGGCAGCAAAGGCTCTCGCAGCGCGATCGACTTCATGTTCGACCTCTCACGAGCCATGCGCATGTCTGGAGAGGACGTCTCACAAGTCGGCCTCGACCAAGACAGCTGGATCTATGGCCGCATCGACATCGGCGGGCCGGCTCAGGCCGAGGGTGTGGTCGAGCTCCAGCTCCCCCAAGGTGGGGTCATCTCGACATTCCTCGACGTCCTCAAGCCCGTGACAAAAGAAGACCTCGCGCGGATTCCCTCCAGCGCGCTCTCTTTCCACGCGATGCGCATTGACCTTGAGCTCGTGCTTGAGAAGCTCATTGAAGTCGGCGGCGCAGAGGCAGAAGACCAACTCGAAACTGTCCGCGCGACCACGGTCGGAGCGACTGGTCGCGACCTCATCGACGAGCTCTTCCTCGGGATGACGGGCTCCTTCGCCACCTATGAGTTCGAGCCGCCCCAAGACCCGGTAGACATCGCGAGCCTGATCTCAGGCCAAGGCGTCATCTCCATGGGCGTGCACGACTCAGAAGAGATGCTCGAGGTCTTCGATGATCTCATCAGCCTCGGCGGCTTGGACTCAATGGTCGACTTCCAGGACTACAAGGATGTGGAGCTCTGGATCATCGATATCGACGGAGTCACTCCTGGGGTCGCCTTCATGGACGGTCAACTCCTCTTCGCGGTGAACCCCAAAGATCTCGAGCGGGTGATCGACCACGCCACGACGCCTGGCTCACAGAGCGTCCTAGACGGAATGTCTGGACGACAACTCACTGAGTATGGTTCCGGTGGTTTCTACGTCTCCTACCAAGACACGGCGCTCGCTGCGTGGAAGATGCTGGCTCAGGGAGCGCTCGCCGCCGAACTCGCACCGGAGCTTCGCTTCCTCTCGAACACGCCGAACCTCAACCTCGACGACGTAAAGCGCGAGGTCTCCGGCTCGACCATCTCGAGCTTCCTCCGCACCGCGCAGGGGCTCATGTTTCGAGCTGAGAGCCGCTGAGCACCGCCCTGCAAAGCCCATAGCTGGGCATAAAAAACAAGACCCGACGGTGCATACGCACCTTCGGGTCTTCTCTTAGACTCAGGCCCTATGTTCGGTCTCCTCCTCCTCTCCCTAGGCCAAGATCCTGGCGCTGATTTCTTTGAAGCCAAGGTTCGGCCCCTCTTCGCAGAACACTGCGTCACTTGCCACGGAGAAGAAAAACAGAAAGCCGAACTCCGTTTAGACCGCTACGGATCCATCCTAAAGGGTGGAGAGAGCGGCGCTGCGATCAGCCCTGGTGATACAGACGCGAGCCTGCTCCTGCTCGCCGTCAGCTATGAAGATGAATTTCTTCAGATGCCGCCGCGCAATCAATTAGCAGCGGACGAGCTAGACACCTTGCATGAGTGGGTTCGCATGGGCGCACCTGGGCCAGCCACAGAGGGAGCAGGCGCGATCAAGCTAGAAGACTTCAACCTAGAAGAGCGCCTAAAGCACTGGGCATATCAACCCGTAAAAGCTCCTGAGACTCCCTCTGTCCCCCGCTCCCTCTCAGGCAGCAGCTGGGCCCGCCAACCGCTCGACTCCTTCATCGAACATCGCCTCCACGAGGAGGGACTAGAGCCCTCCGCAGAGGCAGATCGTGCGACTTGGCTGCGCCGTGTTCATTACGGCGTGACCGGACTGCCTC
>JAPKBY010000010.1 GCA_028823185.1 Planctomycetota bacterium | reverse complement strand
CTTTACGACCCCCGAGACAGATTCTGGAGTGCATTGGCTCGATGGACAGAGCTTCTCCTTCGACACGCGCACGCCCGACTCAGGAGACATTCCGACCCTCGGTGCAGAGGACTTCGCTGCCTGGGTACATGACAACTTGAACGTGCTGAGATCTGCGATCTCTGGGCCTGTGATGATTGGTCGTGACGGTAACTTTGACTACTTCACGATCGCGAGTGATCCGCATGTGGGCCCGGAAAGGCGCGCAGTGAGCGTTCGCAATAACCTTCACATGGCGTTCGGAAACGTCCTCAATGGCTCTGTTCAATTCGGCAAGAGTGGACTGATTGAGAACACCGTCGGCTTCCAAAACACCACCCTGACCCCTTTAAACGAGGCACCACCGAATCAGCTCTTCCGACTAGATTGGTTTGAGAACTTGATGGAGGTCCTCGCGTTCTTCGCACCAGGTGGCTCAGCGGACTTCGACGGGGACACGGTCTACCTGACCGGCTCTGATCCGGTCCTGAACACATTCTCGGTCACGGCAGAGGTCTTAGCAGATGCGGATCGGCTCCTGGCGACGGTGCCGAGCGGTTCGACAGTGGCGCTCACTGTTCATGGAGGAGCCCTCGGTCACCACATGGCGACCTCTCAGCTCTCGAACTTCGGCTTTGACCTCGAAGGCGTCACAGGAACTAGCCTCCTCATCGTGATGCCGGACATCTGCCAAGTCACGCTAGACCAGGTGGACTTTAAAGGCTCCCTGCTCGCTCCGAGCGCAAACGTAGATGCTCAGTTCATTCGAATCTATGGACAGGTCATAGCGCGAACTCTCAACCTCACGGACGCGACCCTTCACGGGAACCCCATGATGGGCTGCTTCTGCCTCGCTGATTTAGAGCTAACAGAAGACCTGAGGTTCTCACCTGACGCGCTGCCAGTTGATCAACCCGACATGGAGGTCGAGATCTACCTTGATCACAATAGTTGGACTGGGATCTCATTGGGCGATCTGCCCAATTCACTGCGTATCGATGTGCGCGGTCACGAAGAGCGAGAGCTCAACCTTGATCGCATCTCTCGCGTAGTGGTTCACGGCACAACAGACCGGACCAAGGTCTGGCGCTCTCCCAATCTGCCCGTGCCGGTGCTGATCAAGGACATTGACCTGATCCCCCGTCCGGACATGATCATTGTGAGGCCTGGGACAACCATCGATTTCAACTTGCTTGAGAACGACAGCATCCCCAGCGGGATCTCAACAAAGGTCCGCATCACCAGCCCGCCATCACTCGGAGCCTTTGAGCACCTCGGTGATGGCAACTACAGCTACACCCCGCGCAGAGGCCTTCCGATCCCCTCCGAAGATTCGATTCGATATCGTCTCCTCAGAGAGGGCGGACCTCCCTCTCATGAGGTCGAGGCGCGCATCTTCATCACCCGATCCTGATCGCTTCACAGCGGAGCTGCTCACACTGAGGCGCCTCGGTGTGCTTGTCATGCTGCCGTCGCTATGCTTAAGAGCCTATGGCGCCTAAGACCTTCAAGATCCCGCTGCACATCCGCTACGGCGAGACAGATCAAATGGGGGTTGTCCACCACGCGAGCTTCCTCGCCTACCTAGAAGATGCCCGTACGCGCTTCATGGAAGCCCTCGGACACAGCTATGCGGAGCTTGAGAGAGCTGGGATCGGACTCCCTGTGCGCTCCCTCTCCATCTCTTATCGCAGCTCTGCGCGCTTTGGAGAGGATCTCAACGCCCTTGTATGGGTCGAGAAGCTCTCTAGGGCTTCCGTCACCTTCGCTTATGAGATCCGGTGTAGCACAGATGACCGTCTCGTCGTGGAGGCGGAGATTGAGCTCGCATGCACCAAGATCAGCCGGACAGCGTTGAAGGTCACGCCGCTCCCCGAAGCGTTAAAAACAGCCCTTAGCAGTCAATAAGAGTCGATCACTCTCAGTCAGAGCGGCAAATTCGGAGCAGATGAGGCTCTCGTTCCGGCCCCATGTCCTCCTCAATCGCTGCCTCATGAGCGAGCTCCTCCAGGCGATATCCTGGCAGAACGGGTGGAGCCATGGCGAGGTGGCGATCCCTACAAGAGGGGCACCTGCGGCCATTATCTAAGCGATTTAGGCGCTCTGCGAGGCCTCCGCACATCAAGCAAGTGGTTCCTTTGATTCCTTTCACACCCACTCCATCGGCAAAGAAAGGCACGATCCTGAAGCTCAGGTTCAGTACCAAGGCCACCTTTGCCGATAAGGGATAGAGAATCCTCTCGCGGACTAGAGATTCTGCAGCTTAGCGGTTGTCAGATTACGCCTCTAGGGCCTAAAATTGAGTTGTTGGGAGGAGGCTCTACTCCTCATCCGATCCGGTCGCAAAGCGCGGCCACTTTTTTCCCCATCAAATAGCACTAATTTAGTGCTAATAGATCACCACAGATGCTGAAGCTTACAAAACGTGCCGAATACGGCCTCACCGCGCTGGTCCACCTCACGGACCACGCAGGTGACGTTGTAAGCGCACGAGAGATCAGCGAACACTACAGGCTGCCCCATCGCCTCGTCGGTGAGGCTCTAAAAGATCTCTGCCGCGCAGGCCACCTGCAATCATTGCGAGGACCTGCGGGAGGCTATCGCCTCGCGCGCTCAGCCAGCTCCCTCACTGTCGGTGAGGTCATCGCTGCGATAGAGGGCGCGCCCGCCCTGCCTGAATGTGACGCCATGGCTTTAGTAGACCTCGGCTTTGATTCGCTCGCGGACTGTGACGTCGAGTCACGCTGCCCTATCCGCTCACCTCTTCACCGCATTCAAGAGGACATCTGGCGCCAGTTTGAGCGCACGACCCTCGAAGAATTGGCCGCCCCTGACTTCTCCCTCATTCCGAATAGAAACGTCGCAAAGACGACGCTCTCAGCAAGCGCCTGATTGATCAAATCTCCCATGGACCTCCCGATCTACCTCGACTACCAAGCGACGACCCCCGTCGACCCCCGCGTCCTTGAGGCGATGCTTCCTTATTTCACCGAAGTCTTCGGCAACGCTGCGAGTCGATCGCATCCGTTCGGCTGGGACGCGGAAGGAGCCGTAGAGAAAGCGCGCAAGCAGATCGGCTCGCTCATCGGCGCCTCGCCTAAGGAGATCATCTTCACCTCCGGCTCTACCGAAGGGATCAATCTCGGGATCAAAGGTGCGATCGAGATGCACGCGGCCAAAGGGAATCACATCATCACGACCCTGGTCGAGCACAAGGCCGTCCTCGACACCTGCAAGCACCTCGAGAAGCAGGGCTGTGAAGTCACATATCTTGTGCCCGACACAACCGGTCGCGTCTCAGCAGAACAAGTCGCAGGGGCCATGCGAGAGGACACTGTCCTCGTCGCCATGATCTGGGCGAACAATGAGATCGGAACCATCAACCCGATCCGAGAGATCGGCGCCTTATGCCACGAGCGCGGAGTCCTCTTCTTTGTCGACGGCACTCAGGCCGCTGGGAAGATCCCGGTAGATGTCAGCGCCGACAACATCGACCTCATGTGCATCTCAGGGCACAAGATCTATGGACCTAAGGGCGTCGGCTGTCTCTATGTACGTCGTCGCAACCCGCGCGTCCGCATCGTCGCCCAGATGGATGGCGGTGGACACGAGCGAGGAATGCGTTCCGGCACGATCAATGTCCCTGGCGTAGTTGGACTCGGCTCAGCCTGCGCAGTCGCCGAACAAGACCTCGAGAAAGACGCGGCCCACTCCATCGCGCTCCGTGAGCGCTTTGAAGCGAAGGTCCTCGAGGCGCTCGACTACACGACCGTCAACGGCAACCACGAGCATCGCCTGCCTGGCTGCTCAAACGTCTCCTTCTGCTACGTCGAGGGTGAGTCGCTCATCATGGGCGTCAAAGATCTCGCCGTAAGCTCCGGCTCAGCCTGCACCTCAGCCAGCCTCGAGCCGAGTCACGTGCTCCGCGCCTGCGGAGTAGGCGATGAGCTAGCTCACAGCTCTATTCGCTTCGGTTTCGGTCGCATGACCACCGAAGAACAAGTCGACTTCGCAGCAGACCAAACCATCGGCGCCGTCAAGCGACTGCGCGAGCTCTCTCCTCTCTATGAGATGGTCCTCGAAGGTATCGATCTCTCAAAAATCCAATGGCAATCCGATCATTAATCGGGTCGCCCTCTAAATCACGTTCACGTAATTAACCCAAGCAACAACAGAGTCCAAAGCCATGGCTTATAGCGACAAGGTCGTAGACCACTACAACAACCCACGTAACGTCGGCTCGCTCGACAAAAACTCCCAGACCGTCGGCACTGGTGTCGTCGGAGCACCGGAGTGCGGAGACGTGATGAAGCTTCAGATCGAGGTCGAAGGCGACACGATCGTAGACGCCAAGTTCAAGACCTTCGGCTGCGGCTCCGCTATCGCGAGCTCTTCGCTCGCCACAGAGTGGATCAAGGGCAAGAAGATCGACGAGGCGCTTCAGATAACCAACAGCGACATCGTCGAGGAGCTCTCGCTCCCTCCAGTGAAGATTCACTGCAGCGTGCTCGCCGAGGACGCGATCAAATCAGCCATCGCTGATTACAAGCAGAAGAGCTCTGAAGGAGAAGCCCAGTGATCGACATAACTGAAAAGGCAGCCGACGAAGTGCGCCGAATCCTCACGGACCAGAACCTCCCTGATGTGACAGCGCTACGCGTTGGAGTAAAGGGCGGCGGATGCTCTGGCTTCTCGTATACGCTCGGCTTCGATGACCAGATCAATGAGATTGATCAAGTCTCCGAGTGCGAGGGAGTGCGAGTCGTCTGTGACCCGAAGAGCTTCCTCTACCTCAGCGGCACCTACGTAGACTTCGAAGACAACCTGATGGGACGCGGATTCAAATTTGTGAACCCCAACGCGAACAAGACCTGCGGCTGCGGAGAGTCGTTCAGCGTCTGAGAGCACAGCCATGTCCAACTGCCCCCACTGCGGTGCGGAGCTCGAGACCCCGCTCGGCTGCGGAGCATGCAAGGTCCCCCTCGCGACTGAGACACAGTGTGACCCCTTCAGCGCCCTGGGCTTGCCTCCATCGCAGGCCATAGAGACCTCCGAGCTAGAGCGCCTGCACCTGAAATTCACGCGTTGGATCCACCCGGATTACTTCGCCGCATCACCTGAACTGCGCGCGCTCGCAGAGAAGAACACCGGCACCCTGAACGGTGCTTTGAGTTCTCTCGGCGACCCCATCAAGCGAGCGGATCATTTGGTGAGAGCGCTCAAAGGGCCTAGCAATACAGAGATGAAAGACATGCCTCAGGCCTTCCTCATGGAGGTCCTTGAATGGAGCGAGAGCCTGCAAGAGGCCCACGAGTCCGACGCGGGATCGACTGAGCGCCAACGGGCTTTCGAGCTCTTGCCTGAGCTCGAGGAGCGCAGATCAGAGGGGATGAACGCGATCAACAGCCTCTTATGCCCTCTCCCCGATGCAGGCGCGGAGGCACTGACGAGCGCGCGCCGAGAGTTGAACGCGATCCGCTATCTAGACCGCGCCCTCGAAGAACTAGAGACATTACGACTCGCCGAAGCAGAAGCTCGCTGATAAAAGAAGACTCACATGGGATACATCGAACTCAACGTCCTCAACAATCAGTCGAACCTCGCGATGGGGATCGATCTAGGCACGACGAACTCATTGGCCGCTGTCTGGAAGGACGGTCGACCGGTCATCGTTCACCCCGAAGGCGAGGCTGCCAGCGTCCCCTCAGTGATTCATTTCCCTGGCGAAGACAAGGCTCCGATCGTCGGAAGAAAAGGACGCGACCTCGCCGCAGCATCACCCGAACGAACCTTGTTCAGCATCAAGCGGCTCATGGGGCGACAAGCAGCAGAGCTCGGCTCCGAGCTCGCGATGATCCCTTTCCCCGTCAAAGATGGAGAAGATGGAGTCCTGCGGATCCAAGTTGATGGGAAATCCTTCACCCCTCAAGAGCTCTCTGCCCTGATCCTCAACAAGGTCCATGACCACGGCTGTCGCGCCTTGGAAGAAGAGAAGCCCGACCGAGTCGTCATCACGGTCCCCGCTTATTTTGACGACGCGCAGAGACAGGCCACGCGTGACTCTGCTCGACTCGCGGGGCTGGATGTCCTGCGCATCGTCAATGAGCCCACAGCAGCCTGCCTCGCTTATGGTCTCGATCAAAATAAGACCGGAAACATCGCTGTCTTTGATCTCGGCGGCGGGACCTTTGACATCTCCGTCCTCTCTATTGATGACGGCGTCTTCAAGGTGCTCTCAACCGCAGGTGACACACACCTCGGAGGGGATGACTTTGATCGCGTGCTCGTCAATTTGATCGTAGAGGGCCTGAAGGGACAGCTCAGCGAGGAAGAGCTCTCGGACCCGGGCTTCTTAACAGGAGCTCGCCTAGCAGCGGAGCGCTGCAAGTGCGCCCTCTCATCAGACCCTGAGGCTGAGTTGCACATGGTCTTGGCCTCAAGGGGCGTCACCTTCCATAAGACCATCACCCGTGATGAACTCGACGAGCTCATCAGCCCTCTGATCGAGAAGACCATCGACTGCTGTCGTCGCGCGCTCTCAGACGCTGGCCTTAAGCCAGAAGAGGTCGACGAGGTCGTCTTAGTCGGCGGATCTACGAGAGTCATCGCAGTGCGCGCAGCGGCTGAGAACTTCTTCAAGCGGATCCCGCACACAGAGCTAAACCCCGACGAGGTCGTCGCCCTAGGAGCCGCGGTGCAAGCTCACATCCTCACGGGAGGCAGCCGTGACATGCTCTTGCTCGATGTCATCCCGCTCTCTCTCGGACTCGAGACTGTAGGAGGCGCTATCAGCAAGCTCGTCGAACGCAACTCGACGATCCCTTGCTCAGTGACCGAAGGCTTCACCACCTACGCTGACAACCAGACCGGCATCGACTTCCACATCGTGCAAGGGGAACGTGAGATGGTCTCCGACTGTCGCTCTCTCGCAAAGTTTCAACTCAAAGGGATTCCGCCTATGCCAGCTGGAATGGCACGCGTCGCGGTCCGCTTTCATGTAGACGCTGACGGAGTGCTGACGGTGAGCGCCCGTGAAGAGTCAACGGGCGTCTCGACACTCGTCGAGGTCGAGCCCATGAGCGGACTCAGTGACGAAGAGGTAGAGCGCATGCTCATCGCTTCAATTGAGAACGCAGCTGAAGACTTTGAGACCCGACGCAATGCAGATCTAAATACAGAGATCGGGACGATGCTCACAGCGACTGAGCGCAGCCTCGAGAGCGTACGTGCAGCGCTCGACAAAGAGACACTAGATGACATTGAGGCCGCGATCAGCGCATCTAGGGCAGCGACAAGCTCCGAAAGCCCGAGCGGGCTGCAAGCGGTTCGCGACGAGCTAGAGCGGGCGACCCTGCCTCTCGCAGCCCTCCTCATGAACAACGTGGCGAAGTCCGCTCTCTCTGGCAAACGACTCGATGAGGTCTGAGTTCGGATTCAGTGAGCGCCCTACGCTAGGATAGGTCGCTATGAACCCCAACTTAGTACTGCTACGTCACGGCCAGAGCACTTGGAACTTAGAGAACCGATTCACTGGCTGGTTCGACTGCGACCTCTCAGAGCGCGGTGAAGAAGAGGCGCGCACCGGCGGCGTTCAGCTCCGTGAGGCTGGGGTCGAGTTTGACTGCGTCTACACCTCTGTCCTGAAGCGAGCGATCCGCACCATGTGGTTTGTCCTCGAAGAGCTCGACCAAGCATGGCTCCCAGTGACCCGAGCTTGGGAGCTTAATGAGCGTCACTACGGAGGTCTCCAAGGCCTCAACAAGGCTGAGACCGCAGCGGAGCACGGGGAAGACCAGGTCCTCATATGGCGGCGCAGCTTCGACATCCCTCCGCCTGCCCTCGACCGAGAGGATGAGCGCCATGCTCATCACGACCGTCGATACGCGGCGCTAGACGAGGCGGGCAAGGTCCCGGATTCAGAGTCGCTCGCGATCACCCTAGACCGAGTGCTGCCCTACTTCGAAGAGAACATCGCCCCTCAACTTCGCGCCGGAAAGCGGGTGCTCATCGTCGCTCATGGCAACAGCTTGAGAGGCTTAGTGAAGCACCTAGACGGCCTCTCTAACGAGGAGGTCATCTCCCTGAATATTCCCACCGGCATGCCGCTCGCTTACGAGCTCTCTAGTGAGATGGAGGTCCTAGCCAGCGGCTACCTCGCAGGAGAAGAGGCAGCAGCAGCGGCTGCAGAGGCCGTCGCGAATCAAGGCAAGGCAGCGCGGACTGATTAGACTCATCAATCTCAACCCTAGTGACTCCATGAACCTCCCCAAGATCAGCTCACTCCTTCTGGCCTTTGCCTGCACCGCATGTCAGGGCACAAATTTCTATTCGGTCAATGATGACATCAAGATGGGCGCACAAGCCTTTGACGAAGTAAAGGAGACTGAAGAGGTCCTTTACAGCGGTCCAGAGTTCGATCAGGTCCAACGCGTGACCGCGCGCCTTGTAGAAGCAGCGCGAAAGGTCGATCCGAGCATCGCGAACTCCTTCAATTGGGAGGTGTGTGTCATTCGAGAGGACGACACCGTAAACGCCTTCTGCCTCCCTGGAGGCAAGATGGCGGTCTATACGGGGATTCTCCCCGTCGCTGGTAGCGACGCTGGACTGGCGGTCGTTCTCGGCCACGAGATCGCGCACGCTACCTTGCGACACGGCACACAGCGCGTCACGCAAGGAGCCCTCACCCAGCTCGGCATCGAGGTCTTCACCCAGAGCGTCGAGATCTCAGATGACGAGAGTGAGCGGGAGATGGCCACGATCCTCGCCGAAGTGGGCCTCGGGCTCCCCTTCAGCCGCAGTCATGAATTAGAAGCGGACGAAGCTGGCCTGACCTATATGGCAACAGCAGGTTACAACCCAGAGGAGGCCGTTGGTTTCTGGCAGAGGATGGCATCAAAGAGCGCTGGCGCACCTCCGGAGTGGCTCTCTACCCACCCTTCTGATTCGAACAGGATCCGACAGATACAAGAGCTGCTTCCTAAGGTGATGCCTCTCTACAAGTCCTCTGAACACGGGCTGCAATAAAGGCCCGATGACCTGCGACCAGTGAGGCATCAATAAGTACTCGTGGTAACAGGGGACGACTAAGCACCGTTAGGAACCTGCAATAGATGTATTGCGCAGCCCTCAAATTTGACTGCGTGAGGGGGCGCAGCCTATTTTCCACCTGAATTCCGATTCCTAGGAATCCTAAGTCCTTAATCAGCAGCAATTTGCCACATCGAGAAGAGCAGGGGTGTAGGGCTCGCCAAGGGCCTCCGATAGGTTTCTTGTGTTGGCTCTAGCGCCCTCACCCCCCCTCTCGCGCGTCCCCAACGGACATGCCTGCATTTTGCGTATAGCGTTCGTTACGCCTGAATTACAACCACTCGTCCGCCGGACCAATCTAGCGGAAATAGCCGAGTCACTGCCAAGGACTCTGATCACTCAGGGTCAGAAGGTCATGGTATTCATGCCTCATACGGTGGATGTGGACCCCAATGAGATTGAGAATCTCACCGAGGTCGGCACGGTAGACGTTGGATCCCTCTCCTCGACTCCGTTCACGGTCTCAACGGGGACCTATCGAACGATCCCGATCGCGCTCTTCCAGCACCCTCAGCTCTTCAGCGGAAGGAACCCCTACGGGAACGAGAACGGCCCCTACCCGGACAACTGGCGTCGCTACGCCGCCTTCGCGAAAGCCGTCTTAGCCTCATTCGAGCTGCTGGATTACAAGCCATCCGTCATCCACTGCATGGATTGGACAGCTGGCTTGGTCCCGCTTTACCGCCATATTGACTACGTCAGCAAGGACCCTGACCACCCGGTCTCTAAGGCAGGGGTGTTCTTCTCCTTCCAGAACATCGCGATGCAGGGCTCATTCGAACGCCACATCCTCCCAGACATTGGAGTTCCCGTAGAGCTGTTCAAGAGCGTCGAGGGAGTCGAACACGATGGTCGGATCAACTTCTTAAAGGCTGGTCTCGAATTCTCCCACTTGATCAGCGCGCCCTCTCCCCTCCAAGCGGAGCGCATTCAGCAGATCGATCGAGGCTACGGGCTAGAGAACACCTTCAAGCGCCGCGCAAAGGACCTCATAGGGATCTCAAACGGGATCAACTACCTAGCTTGGGATCCCGCGACCGATCCCTGCTTGTCTTATCAATACTCAGCGAATGACAAGGACCTCTCCTCCAAGCGCAACTGCAAACGAACCCTGCAGAAGGACCTCTCTCTCGACACAGGCGCTAGGACACTCCTCGCAGGAGTGATCGGGCGCCTCGACGCAGACGGGGGCTATGACCTCCTCGCTGAAGTGATGACTCACGTCCTCGAGCGCAACGTAGAGCTGGTCATCATGGGCTCAGGACAACCAGAGATCTTAGAGCGGATCCGGACCATAGAAGCCACCTTCACCGGTCGCTGCAGGCTGATCGAGAACTACGACACGAAGACAGCGCACCAGATCATGGCCGGCTCGGACATCCTCCTCCTGCCTCCGCACCACAACCCGACCCACGCGCTCAGCGCGGTCGCGATGCGATACGGGACGGTCCCCTTGGTCTATGCCCACAGCGGTCTCGAAGACACCGTCTCCAGCTATTCAACGAACAAAAAGAACCCTACCGGCTTCACCTTCAGTCCTTACAGCGGTGAAGGCCTCCTCGCAGGACTGGATGAGGTGAGGGATGCCTGGAAGGACACGGTCGCCTGGAAAGACCTCGCGTTCCGGTGCATGCAGCAAGACTTCTCTTGGGAGGAGACTTCCTCCCAATACCTGAAGGCCTACCGCAAGGTCACGAGGAAGCTCAAGCAAGAGCGAGAGGAGAAGAAGTAAGCTGTGAGTTCGGACAGAGAGTCACTCCGAGTCGGAGTCGATCTCGGAGGTACGGCCATCAAGGCTGGAGCCATCAGCGCCAGTGGACAGATCTTAGAGCGACGCTCGATCCCAGCAGAGCTTGATCGCGGCCCACAAGACCTCGCTGACAGGATCGCAAATCTAGCTCGCGAACTAGACTTCGGAGAGACCGTCGGGATCGGTGTACCAGGCCTGCTAGATCGTGAAGCCGGTCGCGTGATCATGAGCGCGAACCTCCACCAGATCGATGGCTTCGCGCTGGTCGACGCGGTCGCCGAGCGCCTCGAGATCCCTGCCGGCAATGTCGCTCTAGAGAATGATGCCAACGTCGCCGCCTTGGGCGAGGCATGGGCTGGAGCAGGACGAGAGCAAGCTGACTTCCTCCTCGTCACCTTGGGGACTGGGGTCGGCGGAGGGATCGTCCTCGGCGGAGAGATTCAGACCGGCACAGGCGGTCTAGCAGGTGAGATCGGACACATTTGCATCGATCCAAACGGGCCGCTCTGCGGCTGTGGCAAGCATGGATGCTTGGAGACCCTCGCCTCTGCCACAGCAGCGAGCCGCCGAGCCCGTGAACTCGATCTCCCGGAGGACCTCGCAGAACTGAGCGCACAAGCCACGAATGGAGACCTGAGAGCTCAAGAGCTCCTCCACGATGTGGGCTTGGATCTAGGTAGAGGCTTGGCCGCAGCGACGGTCCTCTTAGACCTCCGGGTCTATGTCATCGGTGGCGGCTTCGGGGCTGCGCTTGAGCTCCTGCGTCCAGGAATAGAGGCTGGCTTGGAAGAGAGAGCCTATGGGAGAGTCGCAGAGGACTACACAATCCTCCCCGCAGAGCTGGGACCCGACGCTGGCTGGGTCGGAGCTGCGCGCATTGGGCAGCTGCGCGGGCAAGAGAACTCCTAACTGAGTTCAAACAATCCGGTCTGTGAGCGTATCCTGCTCTCATGATCGACGCCCCCGCTCCCCCAATCATCCAAGTACGGAACCTGCACAAGGTCTTCGGAAAGTCTCTCTTCAAGAAGAAGGGCTTCCCGGCTCTCTGCGGAGTTGATCTAGAGGTCGGACGCGGTCAAGTCTTCGGGCTGCTAGGTCCTAACGGCGCAGGAAAGACAACTCTGATCAAGGTCCTCCTCGGACTCACGCGCGGCTGGACAGGCGAAGCTGAGATCTTCGGACGCCCACCCCTCGACCCCTTGAGTAGACAGAAGGTCGGCTTCCTCCCTGAGGCTCACAGGCTCCCTCCCTATCTCACAGGACGCCAGGTGATGCACCTCTTCGGAATGATGGCTGGCGGTAACTCAGACGAGGTCAAGGCGCGCATTGGGCCGCTCCTTGAGAAGGTCAACATGACCAGCAGCGCAGACCGGAAGATCCGCGAGTACTCCAAGGGGATGCAGCAGCGCCTCGGCCTCGCTCAAGCGCTCGTTCACCAGCCGGAGATCGTCTTCCTCGACGAGCCAACAGATGGTGTCGACCCTGTCGGGCGCGCGAGCATCAGAGAGATGGTCCTCGATCTGAAAGAGAGAGGGGTCACCGTCTTCATAAACTCTCACCTCCTGATGGAGGTCGAGTTGATCTGCGACCACGTCGTGATCATGGACAAAGGCAAGATCCTCGTCCAAGGTTCGATCGATGAGCTCACTCCGCGAACTGGGGCTGTAGAGATTGACCTCAGCGAGACCCCGGAAGACATAGAAGAGGTGCTCAACGGCGTCGGCCGTGGCTTCAAACTTCGCGATAGCGGATTTCAACTCGAGCTCAACGAAGACGAGATGGACAAGGTCATCGACAGGCTTCGACAGCGTGGGCTCTCTATTCGATCCATCACCCCCAGACGCCTCACTCTTGAACAGGCCTTCATCGGGCTCATCAAAGAAGATCAACCGGGGATGCGACCATGAACAAAAACATCCGGCGCGCGCTCTACGAAGACGCCCTACAGCAAGTCCTCGACAATCGAGTCTTCAGACTCCTTGTCATCCTCGTCCTCTGCTTGGTCGCCCCGACCTTCCTCATCGGCTTCCACCCAGATCACATCTCGCTGCTCTGGTTCTGGGACTACAACTACCAAGAGCTGACCCTCGGTCTAGGGATCCCGATACCCAACGACGTGCGTCCGGACGAGCTCCTCATCAAAGGCATGCAGACTGTCGTCATCGATGGTCTCGCCGGAATGATAGGGATCATCTTCTGTATCGCAGCCACAGCCTTCTTCGTGCCGAGGATGCTAGAGAAAGGCGCGGCTGACACGCTCTTCTCAAAGCCCGTCTCACGGGCAACGCTCCTCTTCACGCGCTATTGCTCAGGCCTCTTGTTCGTGGGCGTCCTCTCCATCGCGCTCGTGGGAGGCATGTACTTAGGCTTCGCCCTCGTCTCTGGCTACACAGACACAGGCTTCCTCTGGTCTGCGCTCACGCTCATCTATCTCTACGCGATCCTGCACGCCTTCAGCGTCCTCGTCGCGACGATCACCCGCTCCAGCGTCGCAGCGATCTTGCTCGTCTTGATGATGTTCTCATTCTCTGGCTGCATACACAGAGCTTGGATCTTCAAGGAGTACTCCCAAGAGACCACAGCTTTTAAAGTGCTCCGCGCTGAGATGCAGGAGAAGGGCGACATCCAAGAGGATGATGAAGACAGCACAGCCATCGTCATTCTCACGAACGCCCTGAACGGCCTCCACTACACTCTCCCCAAGACTGGAGACGCCACGACCATCACGAAGATGCTTCGTGAAGCCGTCGAAGGAATGGGACCGGCTTTAGAAGACACCGAAGCTGACGTCATTCTGGAGGACAACCCGACCGGGATGATCCTCATGGGATCTTCGACGCCTGATTTCAGTTCCCCAGTCACCTGGGTCCCCGAAGATCAAGACGCAGATCCAAGACAGAAGGTCTTCATCCTCCGTCGCGACCGTGAGCAAGCGCCCTCTGAATCAGGAGAGACCGAGCGCCGCCTCGTCTCATCTAGAGTGGCGAGCACCTTCCTGGACGAACTAGAAGAGCGGGATGAGCGCGGTGAACTGGCCGAGGCACCGGAGAAGGAGCGCCGGATGTTCGGCGGAGGCCGCCGTGGAAACCAGCTGATCGTAGTCCGCTGGGCCGAAGGCAGCCCTGACGACGCGCTTCGTCGCGCACGCTTCTTCTTCCACTTCGCCGATTGGCTCTACCAAGTAGACCTATCGATGCCTCGTGAAGCGATGAGTGACGAGAACTATGAAGAGTGGGAGAGCGACTTCTTCTACGGCTTGCGCCTTGGCAAAGATCAATTCCTAGGGCCGATGCAGTGGTATGAGGGCGAGTTCGGATGGAACTCTCCATGGAAGTACAACGCCTACTTCTCCATTTTCACCTCGCTCGGTTTCGCGCTGCTCTGCCTCCTATTCTCTGTCTTCCGCCTGAACCGCTACGATTTCTAAAGAGCCTCGCCACCCGTGAAGCAATCACTCCTCCGCGCCCTCAAAGCTGTCGTGGGAGCAGACGGTCTAACGATCGACCCCACCCGGCTAAAAGCATACGAGTGCGACAGCCTGGCGATGATCAGGCGGGTTCCTGATCTCGTCTTAGCGCCGCTAGACACGCGAGAGGCGGCCGAGTGCCTTCGCATCCTCGCGGAAGAGGGACCTCCAATCATTCCACGTGGAGCTGGCACGGGTCTCTCAGGAGGTGCGACCCCGCATCAGGGCGGGGTCGTCTTCAAGACGACCAGGATGAGACGCGTACTCGAAGTAAACGAGCTCGACAGATTCGCTCGCGTTGAAGCGGGCGTGGTCAACGTAGATCTCTCTAGCGCCTGCTCTCATCACGGACTCAGCTATGCGCCAGACCCCTCAAGTCAGCAGGCATGCACCATCGGTGGGAACGTCGCGAACAACTCGGGTGGTCCACACTGCTTCCGTTATGGCTCCACCACCCGAAGCATCATGGGACTCGTCGTCGTGACAGCTGATGGCGAGGTGCATGAGCTCGGCGGCCCCGAGCCTGACGCTGAAGGCTATGACCTCGTCGGCTGCTTCGTCGGATCCGAAGGCATGCTCGGAGTAGCGACCGAGGTCACCTGCAAGCTCATCCCTGCGCCAGAGACCTCAGAGACATTGCTCGCGCTCTTCCCGTCCTTGGACGGGGCTTGTGACGCAGTCACAGAGTTGATCGCCGCCAACCTAGAGCCCTCGGCGATCGAGATCCTTGACCGCCTCACGATCGAAGCGGTCGAAGCCTCCGTGCTAGCAGCCGGGTATTCAGACGAGGCCGAGGCCGTCTTGCTCATCGACGTAGATGGCCTGAACGAAGAGGTCCGCGCCACTGTGCGAGACATTGAAGCCATCGCGAGATCACGGGGCGCCTTCGAAGTGCGCACCGCCACCGACGCCAAAGAGCGCCGACGCCTGTGGGCTGGTCGCAAGGGCGCCTTCGGAGCGATGGGACGAATCGCTCCTGATCTCTATGTCGCCGACGTCGTCGTCCCGCGCACGAGGCTCAAAGAGATCGTCTTACGCTCTACAGAGCTCTGCCGCGAGCGAGGCCTCAAGGTCTCAAATGTCTTTCATGCTGGTGATGGAAACCTACACCCGAACATCTCTTACGATCGTCGCGATGCTGATGAGGTCGCGCGCGTGCTAGATGCTGGAACTGAGATTATGAAGGCGTGCATCGCTGCAGGCGGCAGCTTGTCGGGAGAACACGGGATCGGCATCGAGAAGCGTGACGAGATGCATCGCGTCTTCAATGAGGATGATCTCGACGCGATGCTCAAGATGCGCGCTGCCTGGGACCCGTCCGGCCAAATGAATCCGGGCAAGGCGATCCCCGTTCGAGGCTGCATGGAAGTGAAGACTAAGCCTGTCGCGGTCGCCGCCAATGGAGGCTCTCAGTGAGTAAGCAAGAGCTCGCACAGAGACTCGGCCCGCTCCGGGCAAGGCTCCCCGGCAGAGCAGAGCCCCTCCCGCTCGCTTCCCCAGAGAGCGAGGCTGAGCTCGCACAGATCATTCGCACAGCGCACGACGCAGGCCTGAAGGTCTTAGCTGTTGGCGCTGGGAGCCGACTGGGTGGGAGCTATGGTTGCCGAGCTGACCTGCTCGTCTCCACTCGCAAGCTAAGCGGTGTGGTCGCCTATGAACCA
>JAPKBY010000315.1 GCA_028823185.1 Planctomycetota bacterium | reverse complement strand
CGCTGGATTGCAAATCCAGGACCCCCGGTTCGAATCCGGGTGCCGCCTCCATCTCACTCCCCAGAGATTTGAGGACCTGCTGCAGCGCGCTTTTGGCGCCATGAAGTGAGCAGCTTTGATGCTTCTTTACGAGGTATGATCACCTCATGAAAAGAACCACACTCTTGTGCTGCTCGCTCCTCTTCGGGGTCCTCTTCTTCTCACTCGGAGGATGTTCGATCATCGGCATTCGGACGACTGCTGAGCCTTCATATGAGGTGCTGGTCTCGGAGGAAGGCTTTGAGGTGCGTCAATACGGACCGCAGCTGATCGCTGAGACTTTCGTCCAGAATGTTCAGCACTCCATGCCTAAGGAGGACAGGGACTATCGCTCCTCCGGGAATCAGGGCTTCCGAAGGTTGGCCGGCTACATCTTTGGAGGGAACACCAGTCAGGAAGAGATCGCGATGACGGCCCCAGTGCTGCAGGGAGAGCGCAGCGAGAAGATCGCGATGACGGCGCCAGTTCTCCAAGAGGAGCGCGCGGACGGCTGGTGGATGGCCTTTGTGCTACCTGAGGGGTACACGCTCGAGAGCGCGCCCGTGCCGAATGATTCGCAGGTGAATTTACGGGAGGTTCCCGGAGAGCGAATCGCGACCCTGCGCTACAGCGGGCGTAACTCTCCAGAGAAGATGGTGAAGTATGAAGAGACCCTTCGTGCTTGGCTTCAGACTGAGGGGGTCGAGGCTGTCGGGGCTCCCCGGATGGCGAGCTATGATCCGCCTTGGGCGCTGCCCTTCATGCGCCGCAATGAAGTGCAAATCGAGGTCAAGTGAGCTCAGTGTCGCTCACCTGCAAGAGCTCTCTCGGCTTCGTGCTCGCGCTCGTCTCGAGCTGCGCTGGACTCCGCGGGGAGATCGAAGTTGCTCGTCCGACCTTGAAGGTCTTCCTGCTCGCTGGTCAGTCCAATATGGAAGGTCAGGCCGTCGTCGATCTGGATCATGAAGAGCACTACAACGGCGGCCGAGGCACGCTAGCCAAGCTCCTTGATGATGAGGACATCTCGGTTGAGTTTGGGCATTGGAGATCGCAAGGGGTTTGGGCGCAGCGCGATGATGTTTACGTTTCGTATCAACCTGCGCATGGGCCGCTCAAGACAGGTCCGCTCTCCATCGGCTACGCGGTCTACGAGGGGAATCACCACTTCGGACCCGAGATGGAGCTGGGGTGGGAGTTAGGCGAACACTTTGAGCAGCCCGTGCTGCTCATCAAGACGTGCTGGGGCGGTAAGAGTCTGATGAAAGACTTTAGGCCGCCGAGCGCAGGTGGAGAGGTGGGACCTTTCTATCTCCAGATGATCGAAGAGTATCGCGCCGCTCTCGGCAGTCTTGGCGAGCGCTTTCCGGAGTTCGCGGAGCTTGAGCCAGAGCTCTGCGGTCTCTTTTGGTTCCAAGGCTGGAATGACATATACACGGAAGGCGCCCTCGAGGCTTACGCTGATAATCTCGCGAAGCTGGTGATGGATGTGCGCGTCGATCTCGATGCCCCCGGCCTGCCCTTCGTCGTCGGCCAGACAGGAAACGCCGACAATGAAGAGCTGTGGAGAGCGCAAGAGGCCGCGACGCTGCGGCCAGAGTTTGAAGGTGCCGCGAGCTATGTGCCGACGCACGCTTTCTTGCGCGAGCCAAAGGACTCTCCGAATCAGGGGCATGGACACCACTGGTTTGGTAACGCTGAGAGCTATCTGCGGGTCGGAGACGCTATGGGGCAAGCCATGGTCGAGCTTTTGAGTCTCTAAAGAGCCGCAATCTAGAGGGTGCGTTAGGATTCTGTGATGCGCATTCAATCACTCAAGAGCCCTCTGTTCCTTTTCGCAGCCGCGCTCCTTGGGAGCTCGCCCGCCTTCGCACAGGCCTCCTGGACTCCGCTCGGGAGCGGCACGGCTAACGACATGAGCGCAGATGGCGACTCGGTCGTCGGTGATAACGGCAGCGGCTATCTGTGGACTGCCTCTGGCGGTCAGCTGAGCCTCGGGAGCGACGATGCCGTGGCGGTCTCTAGCGCGGGTACAGTCGTCCTCGGGAACATTGTTGATACTGCAGGCAATGACGTCGCAGGGCTCTGGTCCCAGTCGAACGGCTGGGTCAGCCTCGGTGGGATAGGCGGTAGCTCAGGGGGCAGCGTCTCTACTGCTTATGCAATGTCTGGCGATGGCAACGTCGCGACAGGCTTGGCTTGGGTGAATGCGGGCACAGCAGGAGCCTTCCGATGGAGCGCGACTGGTGGCATGACCGCGCTCCCACAAGCGGGCTCAGGCTCAAGCCGTGGGAACGCCGTGAGTGATGACGGCAGCTTTATCGGTGGCTGGGAAGAGGCAGGGAACGGCACACGTCGCGCGGTCATATGGGACGCGGCGCTCGCTCAAACATTCGTCTTGGTTACGCCGTCGAACGCCACTGGCGCTGGAGAGGTGTGGGGCTTTAGTGAGAACAATCAGTACGTCGCGGGTGTCACGCAGGGGCAGGGCTTCGTCTGGGACGCCGTGAACGGCCGAACCTTGACCGGGACCCTCCCGAGCACGGACAGCTTCAGGACAGGAGAGGCGCGCGGAGTCTCAAACGACGGCCAGGTCGTCGTTGGGTGGTATCGAGTGGCCTTCCCCTTTGATGTTCGCGCGACCATCTGGACGCCAGCAGATGGGATCCAAGAGCTCAAGTCGGTGTTGATCTCAAACGGCGCGACAGGCGTGCCTAGTCTTCGGATGGCCTCGGCGATCAGCGCAGACGGGACAAAGATCCTCGCTTATGACGGCTCCGGCTGGGGCATCGCAGATCTCGGCACGGGCGGAACCAGCGGCTCCTATTGCTTCGGTGATGGCTCCGGTATCGCTTGCCCCTGTGGGAACGCTGGCACGAGCGGCGCAGGTTGTGCGAACAGCGCTGGCGCTGGCGCGACGCTCTCTCGCAGCGGCATCGCGAGCGCTTCTTCTTCAGGGCTCGTCTTGGAATCTACAGGCCTCGTGCCAGGGCAGCCGGGGCTCTACTTCCAGGGCAATAACGCGATCGCTGGCGGACAAGGAACTAGCTTTGGTGACGGCATTCGCTGCGCTGGAGGCAGCGTGATCCGTCTTCAGGTGAGGGCGGCGAGCTCATCTGGTGTCTCGAGCACGACGATAAATATCGCGACTAAGGGTGCTGTATCTGGCGGCGACCTTCGTCGCTATCAGCTCTGGTATCGAGACCCGAACCTGTCGCTTTGTGGCTTTGGTTACAACCTGACGAACGGGGTCGAGGTCA
>JAPKBY010000314.1 GCA_028823185.1 Planctomycetota bacterium | reverse complement strand
TCCTCTGCGCAGCGCTCTTCGATATCTATCTCGGTAAAGACCCGATCTCGGATGCAGCTAAGGTCAGTCTGATCGCCCGCGTCCCCTCGATGCTCGCGAACGAAGGAGGGAAGTAATCATGGAAGAGCGCCCCTGGCACAAATGTTATGACGAGAGCGTCCGGGTCAATGTCCCTTATGAGGAGATGCCGGTCCCGGATTTTCTGACGCGCACAGCTGCGAAGTATCCAGAGCGCGACGCGATCCTCTTCATGAACGCTCGCATCAAGTATGCGGAGTACAAGGACCACGCCGATCGCATGGCGACCGCGCTGACAGAGCTCGGTGTCAAGAAGGGGGATAAGGTCGCGATTCACTCGCCGACGATCCCTCAGGCCGCTATCGCCTTCCAGGCCGCCTCCGCCCTCGGCGCGGTCGTGGTCTTGACCAACCCGCTCTACACCCCGCGAGAGATCAAGCACCAGTGGAATGACGCTGAGGTGAAGATCGCCATCACCATGGATTTCCTCTGGGATCAGAAGGTGCGTGGTATGCGTGACGAGCTCACAGCTGAGAAGTTCATCATTTGCTCTATCCCGGAGTACTTGAAGTTCCCGCTGAACTTGCTCGCTCCTATTAAGTTGAAGAAGGCCGAGCCCGCGCTCTACGCGAAGATCGGCAAAGAGCGCGAGGTCTATAAATTCAAGGACCTCATCAAGTCCTCGGCCGCGACTCCGCCGAAGGTCGACATCGCGATGGATGATCTCGCGGTGCTTCAGTACACCGGCGGTACGACGGGCGTCTCAAAAGGCGCGATGCTTTCACATCGAAACCTCTCGGTGAACGTTCAGCAGATTGATGAGTGGTTCACGACGGCGGACAAGGGCGGCGAAGTCGTCATGGGCTGCCTCCCGATCTTCCATGTCTTTGGGATGACCGTGAACATGAACTGGACGATCTATGCGGGCGGAGCCTGTGTCTTTCAGGCTAACCCGAGGGACATTCCGAGCGTCTTGAAGGGGCTCTCTAAGCACAAGGTGACGATCTTTCCCGCGGTTCCGAATCTCTTCAACGCGATCAATAACTTCCCTGGCGTAGAGAACTTCGATCTGAAGTCACTGAAGATCTGCGTCTCGGGTTCGGCTCCTATTACGGACGAGGTCCTGCAGACCTTCGAGGCCTTGAGTGACTCGGTGATCATTGAGGGCTTTGGGATGAGCGAGACATCGCCCGTCGCGACCTGTAACCCGATCCAGCGCGCACGCAAGATCGGGATGGTCGGTATCCCGGTCTCGGACACTGAGGCGAAGGTGGTCGATGTGGATGATCCCTCACAAGAGAAGCCCCTGGGCGAGGAGGGTGAGCTCATCCTCCGCGGGCCGCAGGTCATGCAGGGCTATTGGAAGCGCCCTGACGAGACCGCCAAGACGATCCGTGACGGCTGGTTGCACACTGGCGACCTCGCCATCATGGATGAGGACGGCTTCTTCAAGATCGTCGGCCGGATCAAGGACATGATCAATTGCTCTGGCTTGAAGGTCTACCCGGATGAGGTGGACGGGGTGCTCGGCGCCCACGAGAAGATCCTCGAGGCTGCCACCATCGGCATACCGGATGAGAAGAGAGGCGAGACCGTGAAGAGCTTCATCGTCACTCATCCTGGTGTGAGCATGACCGTCGAGGAGGTCGAGGCCTTCGCTCGCGAAAACTTGGCTGCTTATAAGGTCCCGCGTGAGATCGAATTCATCGAGGAGCTCCCCAAGAGCACCGTCTTGAAGGTCCTGCGCAGGGAACTCCGAGATATGGAGTTGGCGAAACGTGGCGCCGGCGCTTGAGATTTAAGCTGATTCTGAAGAATCTGTTACTTTGAGTGTCTGGGCTCACCTCTTGGGGCTCTCATCGCTTATGGAATTTATCAAACAGCGCCTTCTCTTGGCGCTCCTCGTTTTGGCCGTTGGACCGCTCACGACTGTCACTGCTCAAGTCGGCTCCTCATTCTGTCATGGTGTGGGTTGCCCTTGCGGCAATGATGATCCGTCGCGAGGTTGTGGTAACCGCGGGGATGACTTTCAGGCTTCAACGGGTGCGCTGCTGATCTATAACTCAGGCGTCCCGAGCGCTCTGCAAGACAGCCTCGAGTTCTCCGCCTACGGCTTGGCTGCCAATCAGTTCGGCGTGCTCTTCATGGGCGGTGGAACGAACAGCTTCAGCTTCGGCGATGGTCTCCGCTGTGTCGTCTCCGGTGGACAAGGCGTCTATCGATTTCCGGTTCAGCAGGCTGACTTCTTCGGAGAGATTCAGCTGAAGAACTTGGTCTCGACCTCCCAGGGCTTTCCTGGCGGAGGGCCCATACAGCCGGGAGAGTCGTGGAATTTCCAGGTCTGGTATCGAGACCCCAATGGGCCTTGCAACAGCAACTTCAACCTGACGAACGCGATCCCCGTGGACTTCTACGCTGTTGGCGGCGCAGGTGATCATGAAGAGCTCGCTGGGCGGCCGCTCGGTGAGTATCCGTGGTTTGAATATGTGCGCGCCTTCAACCAGGGGGATCCCATCTCCCTCGCTATAGACCCAGGCTTGAGGCCAGCGTTGATGGGGACGACGAGTGATGTATACGTAGTGCTAGCTAAGGACCAGGCGGCGTGGGCGAACGACCCCTCGCTATTCGACGTTCGAGGTGCTGCTTCTTCGCACTCTTTCAGCGGAGCCAATGTTCAAGGCAACACCTTCACTCTCGACCCCGGCTTCTTAAGCGGAACCTCAGGTGCTGAGGTTGGCATCGGCTATGACGTCGTCATCGATTTGGATGGTGACGGTCAATATGACGCTGGGGAGCCCATCGATGGACTCGGTGATGAGGCCGGCTTCTATGTCGTCCGTGATGTGGCAGGCCCGGGTCCCTACACGGTCGTGGAGACGATCTACTCCTTCGGCTCCTTCCGAGGGCAGGACACCTACTACCCAGCGAACATCGCAAGCTTAGGTCAGGTCCCCTTAGTCGTCGTGAGTCACGGCAACGGGCACAATTATCAGTGGTATGACCACATCGGGCAGCATCTCGCCTCGTATGGCTATGTCGTGATGAGTCATCAAAACAACACGATGCCCGGTATTGAGACTGCTTCGACGACGACGCTCGAGAACACAGATGACTTCCTCGGAAACCTCGGCTCTATCGATGGGGGCGCGCTGGTCGGACACATCGACTCGAGTCGTATCACTTGGATAGGGCACAGTCGGGGAGGAGAAGGGGTCGTGCGGGCGTACACCAGGCTCGTCGGTGGCTACAGCGTTCAGAACTACTC